>JAUVZH010000314.1 GCA_030602675.1 Candidatus Heimdallarchaeota archaeon
TTTCCCAACAAATAAAAACAAGTTCTTTAAAGAATATGAGTATAAATGGATCATTACACCACCTTATTTACCTCCTAATGCAAGTGAAGCTGTTGATATAAATGATAGAAAGAAGAAAGGTTTCAAATTATTTAGGGTAAAAAGACAGCTGTATTTGTTATTGGAAAATTTAAAAGATAAATCGAAAGCTAATAGAGTAGCAAAAGATCTAAACGCAAAAGTAGTTGTAAAAAAAGAATAAAATACTGGTTTTTTCGTAATACAGTTATTTGATGATCTTCATTCAATTATTTTTTTTATTTTCACTTTCCTTTCCTAAAATGCTTCTTGAACCATTCCAATGTTTCTTGAATTGCTTCTTCATGTGGAGTGTAGGCTGATCTTCCAGTTGCTTCCTTTAATCGTGTCCCATCTATTACGAATGGTTTTTCCCATTGACCCAGTAATTCCTTTATTTCTCTTACTATGGGCACAATTGGACTTAGAACGATTATTGTTCTTTTTGTTAGTGATTTAACCTTCGTTTCTTGGTGTAATTGTTTGTTTATCATTGTAATAAATTCTCTACCGGTTAGTGCTTCTGCTCCTTCAAGATGCCAGACTTTACCGATTAATTCAGGATATTGTCCAACTGATACTAATCCTTCCGCAGCATCATCTATGTAGATTAACGAGTGCTTCTTATCTAGGTCACCTATCCAGCTTGCAGCTTTCCCTGCAAGAGCGTTTGGAAACAGTTGTTCTGTGAAGCCATTGACAACATTTGGTCCATAGAAGTCTCCCATTCTTACAATCACTACTTTTGTTCTTAATTGTAAGAATGCTAGTTATGTGTTAAATGACCCATTGTTTGTTAAATTTAAAGAAAAACTAGAGAAAAGTGATTATAAAAATAAAAAAGAAATAGAGGAAGCTGTTATTGAAATTGCTTCAAAAGCTTTAATTTTCAGGGGTTAGGAGAGTGAGGATAGATAGAATTAAACTCGATAAGTATGGACCATTAAATAATTTAGACTTAAAATTAATGCCAGGTATAAACGTTATATATGGCTCGAACGAATCGGGTAAATCATTAACAATGGAGTTTCTTCTAAAAAAACTTGCAAAGAAAAAAATCGCAAAAGATAGAAGAATAGATAGAGTTCAAGAAGAACCGGAAGGTTTTATTGTCTTTTATGATAAAGAAGAAATCAAATTAGAACAAAATCAATATCTAACTGATCTTCTTCCTTTAGTAAAAGATGAAGATATCTGTAAGATTTTTGTCATGAGAGATTCTGACTTAAATATACCAGATGATGAATATTATGAAACTATTACTGATCGATTAACAGGTTTACGAACTAGTGATATAAGTAGAATATCTGAAGCATTGATTAATTTTGGATGTTTAAAACCAAAAGATAGAGAAATATCAAATCTTAAAAAATTTGGTCAATTAAAAGATAAACTAAATAAAGCTAAAGATTTGAAGAAAGAAATTTTTGAATATATAGAAGCTGCCAAAAGGAACTCCATTCATATAATTGAGGGAGAGATATTTGATGCTTATATGAAATTAAAACGTATAGAATGTGATTTAGAAAAACAAAAAAAAGCAAGATTAAGAGATGAATATTTCTTAAATGAAAAAGCAATTGAAACTATAGAAATTTCTGAAAGGGAAATAAAAAATTTACCAAGTAAGGATAATTTAGAGAAAGTAAAAGGAGTGTTTGAGAAATATAAAGAAGATAAAGCAATAATTGCTGATTTTATAAAAATCTCGAGTTATTCTAAGTGGAATATTTTTCCTTCATTTTTATTTTGTTTATTGTTTTGGATAGTTTGGTTTACAACAACTCAACCAATGATTGGAATAATCACACCAATAATAACAGCATTTTTCTTATTTACAAATATTGTATTTTGGTTTATTGCTTTTAGTAAAAGAAGAAAACTCAAAATTAAAACTGAAGAATAAATTGAGGTTTCAAATACCGTAGGTATTGAGTTTGAAGAGATTGATAAACTAGAAATAATATTGAAGAATATAAGTGAAGAAATCATAGAATTTGAAACAAAAATAAAAGAAAAAATGGGTGCATTAAAAAGAGCTTTAAAAATTGAGGATAATGAAAAAAATGTTATTGAAATAGCAAAGCAAAAATTGAAGGAAACAACGAGTGAAATTGATTTTAAATTAAGGGGGAAATTTAATCAAGAGAAGCTAGAAAAATTAGAAACCAGTTTTAGACAAATAAATGATGAAATCAAAAAACTCGAAAAAAAACTAGAGAATCATAAAATCAAAATCTCTCATTATTCTCAGGAGTTGTTAAGATTGGAAATAAACACAATTCTTAATGATGAATTTAATTTAATGGTTGAGAATCTTGACTCATTAATAGTATCTATTGAGAAATTAAATCAATACATTATGTATATTGAAAATAGAGCTGATGTGTGTAGAAATGCTTTAGAGATTTTCGATGAAATTGAAGAGGATGAAAGAAATCAAATTAATCAATTATTTGATAAAGATAGTATTTGTGTGAATTTTTTCAAGAAAATTACTGGAAGGAATTATATTGATATTAGTTTTAAGCCAGAAATGGGAGAAATATACGTTAAAAAAAGAAATAATGAAGAATTATCTGCATATAAGTTAAGTGAAAGCACCTTTGATCAACTATACCTAGCAATTAGAGTAGATTTAGCTCAGAGAATACTAGAGGGTGAGAAAGGATTTCTTATTATGGATGATATATTTCTTTCATATGATACTAATCGATTAAAAGAAGGGATTAATATCCTAAAGGAATTATCTGATTTAGGTTGGCAAATAATCTACTTTACAGCAAAAGATTTTGTATGTGAGTTATTTACTGAAGTAATTAAAAGTGATGTTGTTCGTCTTAAACCATTATAATTTATTAGATTTAAATATTTAAAATTTGATTAATTTCTTAAAAATCTTTGATTATTTAGAATTTTTATATAATATTATAAAAAAAAGAGAAGTGAAAATCACTTCTTAAAACGTCTGAAAAAGATCAGAACTATTAAACTTCCAATAATTGTCGTTGTGGCAATAATGATATTTGGTCCGCTTGTTAATGTTACTCCTACGAGCACAGCTACTTCCTTTGAAACTGATGTTGTTGCAAGCTTATAGCTATCATCAGATGTCCATGTTACATCAGGAAATGTTCCTAAATCAAATGTCATGTGTCCATATTCAGGTGCTAGTAATGCAATGATGTCATTGAATTCTATATCAAATATCCAATCTGCTAAGAAGCTAAAAGCGAAAGCTAAATCTCCTAACGTTATTTCGAATGTTTTGTTTGTTGTTATTGCTTCATTGATCGCTACATGGGTTGTTGTCGATGTTGTTGTTCCATCAAACTTGAAGCTGTCAGTGGTTACATTTGCTATTGTTTCATCACTTGATGATATTGTTCCATTGACGAATCCATCTAGACTTGCTTCCATGCTTAGGTCTATACCTTCCATAAAGTAGTCCAGAATCTTCAGTGGTCCATATGTTACTGGATAGTATTTTGGTAATTCTCCTTTGATTATTTCCCAGAAGTGCAATGAAAGATCTGTTTCCATGATGTTCCCTAGTAGTGTCGTTGATAATGAAAATTGATCAAGTGTCAAGTATCCTGCATCATCTACAGCTACATCCTCTTGTTCGTAAGGATTGAACCCTAGCAATGATAGGATATTACCTATTGTTCCTATTGGTATATTCACTCCTACTTTTCCTTCGTAATCAAATAAAAAGTTCTTATTTAAGAATAGTGCTTTTATCGTTCCATTGAGGAAGAAGTCGTAAATAAAGGCTATTTCTGTTTCATCCTCTAGTATTTCCACTTCTATCGTAGCATCGAATTCATCTCCTGGATTGACAGCATCCGGAGCAGTTATCGTATATCTCGCATGAAGTAGTAGTGCTAATGTCAGTTCCAGCTCATACTCATAATTTACGAAATTCTTGTTCGCTTCTTGGAATCTGTCAATATCATCTACCACATTTGGATAAGCATTTGTTAGGTATGGGAATACAAACGTTCCCATTACATCAAACGTGAATGGATGGACTTTTGGTGTATCTATTCCCAGAAATGAGATAAACCACAATCCTTCTTCAAACGCATGATAGAATCTTTGGTAGAAT
>JAUVZH010000282.1 GCA_030602675.1 Candidatus Heimdallarchaeota archaeon
AGGACATTATTCAATTTAATAAAAGGGATTTGGTGAAAAATTTCATTCTAGTTGCACTAATTTCCTTGAAATAATGTTGTTTTTAGCAAACCTTAGTCACAACTTGTGACCTCGATTTGAGTCTCTAAAAAGTGAATCTGCTTTTTAAATGAAAAATAGGTTAGTATAATTAAGAAAACAATTATGGAGAATGAAAAAAAATGACAAATAATAAAACAAAACAAAATTTGAAGGAATTAATCAAAAAAGATTATGAAAAAACTAGAATGAAAATGCTGCTATTAACTGGCAGATAAAACAAAAGAAAAATGGTGATTAAGAAATGTCCGTAGAAAAAATACCCCCTAGAAAAACAGTTGAGTTATCTGAGGTTCAAGGAAACCTTGAGATTGGTGATGATGTAACCCTTGTTGCAAAAAACAAAACAATAGTTGTCAAAGGTTCAATTATCAGTAAAGGTAGTTTTGTAGTTGAAGGCAATTTAGAAGCTGTTAGTATACGCTGCAAACGTGGTGCTCTTGAAGTAGAAGGTGATTTGAAACTAACAAAATATGCTAAAATCGACAAAAGGCTAATTGTTGAAGGAACACTTGTCTCACCTGAAGTTGGTGTTGGTGGAACCCTTGAAGTTCATCAAGACATTCAATGTAATGAAGTAAAAGTTGGCGGTAGTATCAAAATCCGTGGCAACGCTGCAATCGAAGCAGTTCAAGTTGGTGGTACCTTAAAAATTGAAGGTGAAAGCAATATTGGCACAATCTCTGTTGGAGGTTCAGTCTCTCTTAGAGGAGAAGTTGATTTGGAATCTTTAAGAGTAGGTGGTACAGGCAAAGTTGGTAGTGGAAAAATAGGTACTGTTAAGATTGGTGGCTCCTTTAAATCAGAAGGTGAAATTTCAATTGAAACTATCGATGTTGGTGGAACTGTTAAACTTGAATCAAATGCAACAATTCAGCAAGTAAGTATAGGTGGAACGCTAAAAGCAAATGGCGATTTAGAATTTGGAAAAATCAGTGTTGGTGGTACTATAAAAGTTGATGGTGAAGGAAGAGGCGATTCTATTTCTGTTGGTGGAACACTCTATTGTGATTCTAACATGAGTCTCTCAGGCAAGTTATCTGTTGGTGGTTCTGCTAAACTAGATGGAGTACTAAGTGCTGATGAAATCTCAGTTGGCGGAGAAATTCAAGCTGAAAAAATTAAAGCAACCTATTTCAAAATTGGTAGAAGAGGTAGAGTTATCGGTCCTATACAGGCAGAGAAGATTGTTATATCCACAAAAGCTACTGTAGAAGATCTATATGGTGGAGAAATTATTTTGGAAGAATGTAGTAGAGCAAAGAATGTCTATGGCGAATCAGTCTATATTGAAGAAGATTCTAGAATATCAGGAGAAATTCAATATACTGATGATGTAACAGTTGAAAAAGGCGTTCATCTAACTTCAGAACCTAAGAAAGTAAAAGGTCTTCCAAGATTAGATTAATAGCGAATATTCTACCATTTTTATGGTAGAATTTTCTTTTTCTTTTTAAGAATCTGGGGAAATTCTTTTCGAGTAATAAGTAATTTCCTTGTGATATTGATAGTTCTCTTTTTCAAAAAACAATCTCGAAGGTAAGTTATCTTCAGAAATAAGAAGTGCAATCACTTCTATCCCAATATTATATAACGATTCTTCTGCTGCTTTCAGTAACTTTGTTGCAATTCCTTGTTTCAGTTTTGTAGGTCGGACAACCAAACGATTAATCCATCCTTTTCTAGCATCATGTGTTACTAGTACAACACCAACAATTACATTTTCTTCTTCTGCAACAATTATCCAGAGATTTGGTTGAGTTAGTTGTTCAGCCAAATTATCAGGTTTATCACGACCTTTTGGACGAATTGATAATCCTGATGATTTCCAAACCTCTAGTACCTCCAAGATATCTTCATTATTCGCTTTACGAATCTTCATGTTCTAAACTTAAAAAACTAATAGTTTAAAAAAATAGAGGTTATTTGATTGCCATTTGATCTAAAATATCTTGAATCTTATCTTCTAAATTAGTGGTTAATTCCGAAATTACTATTGGAACTTCTTTGATCCTATCTGCAATACCATTTGCTAGCATTCTTATTTCTGCAGTTGCTTCTGAGGCTATAACTGCTACAAATCCATTTTTAATTGGTTGAACAGTTATCCAGAATTTATCATATAGTACTTCTTGTAATCTACCTTTATCTTTTCCAGCACCAATGCTTTCAGAAAGATGGTTAATTGCTGTAAGTAAACCTGAGAGAATCATCTTGTCTGTTTTTAGATTAACACCTAATTTAGTATAAACTGGCACACCGCTTTGAGTGATAATAAGTAAACCAATAACTTCTGATTCAACGGGTTTTCTTTCAGCTAATTTGAAAGACAACATCGTCTTGAATTGTGGAAGAATATATTTGAAGACGTCTTCTTGATCAAGAACCATTTTGCCTTCGCTTTGCGAGTTGTGAATTTTTTCTTCGATTTTGTATAAATCCTCTTTCCATTTATCATAATCAATATCATTAACGATTACTTTTGCATTTTCAATGTCAGCAAATGATTTCTCATACTCACCTTTGCTTGCGCTTAACAGAGAGCGAATTATTAGGCCTAATGATAATATCTGTTTGTGTTGATTTTCAACAGCTAATTGGATAGAAGTATCAATATAATTGAGGGCATTATTCAATGTTGCTTGTTGCCCACTTAATCTATATCTTTGTAAATGAATAGCAGCAAGTAGGATATTGCTAGACAATATTAAATCAAAATCCTTTGATTGTCGTCCTAACTCGAGTGAATTTTGCATGTACTTTATTGCATTTGAGAAATTTAGATCTAACATTTCGGAATAACCAAGGAGGTAGGTTACTTGAGCATTAACGGAAATTGCTTGAAGCTCTTTTGCCAATGAACTTAACTCATTTAGATAAGTTTTAGCTTTCTCTAATTCTTCAGTTCTCAAATAGAAATGTATCAGCTCAAATAAAATAAAAGCCTTAAACAAGGATGTTTCTTTTTTCTGGATTTCATATGCATGCAGAAAGGACTCCTCAGCTCTAGGATCACCTGTTAAGTAATACATATTACCTATTTCTGTAAGATAGAGATATGGCCATTTGCCGGTAGATTCTTTGTAGAGCTTGATTGCTTTTTCCATCATATCTTTTCCTTGTAAAATCCTGCCTTCAACAAAATATGATTCAGAGAGATTTCCTATTGCTATTGACAATCTGTAATTGTCATTATATTTTTCATGTTCAGCCATAAGTTTCTCAAAACTTTGTATAGCAGGTGTATTTTCACCGAAATAACTCAGAGCAGCTCCTTTCAGATTCAAAAAGTCTGTATAAGACATATATAACTTATATTTCTGAATAAATGGTTCAATGTATTCAATCATTTCTTCTATATTAGCTTCTACTCCTGAATGAAGTAACCACCATATAGCATTTGAAGCAGCGTCTTGTAATGCACGAATTTCAACGATATTGTCAGTTTTTGGTAAACGTTTGTGTACATATTTGTAAACTTCTTTTAAGATTACAACATCACCTTGCTGCCCATATAACCATGAGCGAATGGCAATATGGTGGGCTTCCATTTCTTTATTGAAGTGCTTCTTTTCTTTTAGTTTCTTAGAAATTTCTTCCACTTTCAATCTGGTTGCCTGATAGTTACTTGGTTCTTCCTCAAAATAAGCAATATACAAATCAATATATGGATGATCAATTCTTTTGAGTAAAGATATATACTCACTTGTTGTTTTCATCTTTGGTATGAGGTAACAGCTTAATGACGCTAACTCAAAAGCAATTTCCTTATTTAGAACTATTTTTGATTTAATTAGATTTCTCTTTGTTCTTATCTTCCTTTTCTCTTTCGTTTTTGAAAAGAAGCCTTCAGAGATAATTTTAGTTTTAATATTTTGAAGTTTTTTTAGCTCTTTAATATCATCTAACACTTCCTCAAGAACTAAACAAACACCATTAAACAATCTAGTATTAGGATTGAGATCAGTTTGATGAGAAGTAGCTGAAATTAAACGATCCCTAGTCTCTATAGGAAGTCTTTCTATAAAGTAATCAAAGAGCAATTGCATGCCATTATGTCTCATTTAGCGGAATATAAGAATTATTTAAGTGACAAAAAAGATTATTTAATCATTAAAAAAGTTTAAAATGAATTGAATCTTTAATGAGATTTGAAAACTTAGTTAATTTTAGTGGTGGTTTAATTATTGAAACTAAACATTGATGAATTCGGTAAATGGACTAATGCTTTTGGATCTTCTGGTTTTGAAAGAGAAGTAGCCATAATGGTTAAAGAATACACAACACCCTTTGCTGATGAAGTATTACAGGATAAAACAGGCTCTTTAATTTTCAAAAAAGGAAATAAAGGACCAAAAATTATGTTAGCAGGACATATTGATGAAGTTGGTTTCATTGTATCCGGAATAAGTAAAGATGGTTTTATTACTTTTAACCAGCTTGGCGGATGGTGGG
>JAUVZH010000214.1 GCA_030602675.1 Candidatus Heimdallarchaeota archaeon
TCAATAAATAATGAGATCATTCGATCTATTTGTTCTTCAGTATAAATCCAATAATCATCAACTTCTTTTAGAATTTGCACTAGATTCGGATGGTTTACGAGATCCCTGGGAACTCCTCTATCTAGTTCCTTTACATATATAGAAGTTGACTCTTTTGTATATTCCCGCATCTTTTGACCTCTGATTCTTCCAACAAAATAAAACAATGAACTAATTATTGCTTTTTTAACACTTAAGCTATCATCAGTTTTCAATAAATTTTCAAATAAATCTAGCAACTTATGAGTTTCATCATATGAAAACAAATCAGGAATATACCTAACAATTGCTTCTCTTACTTCGCAATCTTTCGTATACAAAAATTCAGCTAGTTTTTGTTTTCTCAATTGTTTATCATAAGTTGATAATCCATATTTAGCAAATTCATTGATTATAATATAGTATTCTTCTGTCAGTAATTCTGCAAGAAGGTTAAAGCATTCATTTTCAGATCCAACTTCAATCGACATAGTTTTACAGACTAAAGCAAAATTATCATTATGTGGCTTAAAGAGTCTTTCAAGTACAATTAATTCTCTTTCATGTTTATCTTCGTCTATTTTTGCATATTCATCAAGAATCTTCTTACTTAAAATCTCAACCTTTTCCTCTAAAATCTTTTTTCCATCCTTTTGCATTAAATATCAACTACTCTAATACTAATATACTTTTCACAATATAATTACTTCACAAGCATCTCGATAAATGCAATAAGTATCCCTCGGAGAACAATTCTCTCTCTTTATCCAGTTTGGAGATTGTATTTCTTCCTTAACTGTTAGTAGAAATTGCTCGAATTTTGTAACATCATTTTTTGTAATTTCCTTCCTCCAGAACTCTCCAGTCTCATAATAGTAAGTAGCTACTTCTACCACTTCCCAGAGGCCCCCCTTGCCATCAATAATTGGTAGTTCATCTGCTAAGAGTTTTGCATAAAAAATCATTTCCTGTTCATCAAATGGTTGTCTCTTTGGTTTGTAATCTAATACTCTACACTTCCCTTCCTTATCCAACTGATCCACTCTATCAATTTGCCCTCGATAAAGCTCATTTTGAAGATACCATTCAGTTTTTACTGGTAACCAATAGTCAGGATTCTGCTTGTATCTCTCAGCTTCCACTTCGTAAAATGATTTGATTATTCGATTATCTTCTGCTTTTTCTGTAGTTGGTGGTGGTAGTCCTTTTATTATCCTCTCTGAGTTCTTTTTGTGAAAGTCCATGAACCAGTAGTGCCACCTCATTCCTCTTTGTGACTCTGGTGAGAATTTACTATAGTCTCTCCTCCCTCTCGGTCCTAAAGGTTTTCCTTGGTTTAGATCTTTTATTAGATAGAATTTGAATGGACATTCTAGGTATGCTTTGAATTCTGTCTTGCTAATGTTAAAGGACTCGATATCTGTCATCTTCAACAGATCAACAGACATTTTACTTTTTATAATGCTAAATTCTCATTTAGCTCTTTAAAAGCGAAATTTGAAGAGTGTTACACCTACTTGGTACTCTACAAGAAGTTCCACTAATTTTTCTCCAGTGATTAATTTTATCTTTGAGTTTTTTTCTGCTTCTTGTTTTGCATCTCTTGAAAAATCTAATGTAGTTATCAGGATACCTGCTTTGTACTGGTTATTTGTTACAACCCCACTTAAATCTCTAACTTCCTTAGGAGGAACTTTATTTCCTTTTTGAAGTCTTTTTGCTTGTAAACAAATAATATCAAGTTGCAATTCATCTTGATATACAAGAGCATCAATTCCTCTATCACCACTTCGACCAGTAACCACCGTCTCTCCGTATCCCATTGCTTCTAATAAATCACAAACTATCTGTTCAAATTTATCTGGAGTTACTGTCAGTAATTTAGCTAGTAACTCATCTTCAAGGACTTCAAGATATTTGCTGTAGCCAAATTCTATTATGTCTAATGGATTTTCATCTTCTAAATTATCAATTGTTTTTGATGGTAAGATTGTTTTAGTTTCTTGCTTTATTGATTCCTGTACTTTTTTCAAGCTCTTCATTGCAGTAGTATAATCTGCTGTTGTATCTAAAGTTGATACAAATTCCCTTCCTACTTCTGTCATTTCCCAGAATCCTTCGCTATTCAATATAATACCATATCTTTGTAATGTGTCTAAAGCCCACCCAATGGTGTTGTAAACTACTTTGTTGTTTGATAGTTTACGTTTTAGACTTAATTCTTCTGGAGTTATTTCGAAGATTTCAATAAGATATTTATTGATATTAGTCTTTTTTTGCTTACCATTTTCAAATAGAAATTTGCTAATTGGTTTATAAAGCTCTTCTTTTTCAGGAATCATTTCTTCATCACTTTTTCCAATCTTTTTATTTAATTTTGAGATGGTTAACTTGGAATTAAGCCAAATCAATCTAAAATCGAAATACCATTTCGAATTATAATTTCCGCTAGACGTTTTCCATCAATCAGTTCAATGTTTAAACCTTTTTCTTCTTCTTTACTAGTTTTATATTCAAGTATATCATCTGCAAACTTGCCTGTTGTTACTACCCATCCTATTATAGCACTTTCAGCATCCATACCATCTATTAATTGGTCCACAACATTGTTTTTTGTAAAGTCATTTGATTGATCGTGGTGCTTTACTTGTACTGCTAAAGTATATTCCCCAATATCTGCTATACTTACTGTTGTGATAATATCTGCACCTTTGTCTATTTTTCGAGGGATAATTTTAGAATCTGTGTTGGTTAATTTATCAATTATTTTTTTTACCAAACGTTCAAGATCCCAATCATTCATTTTTCCACTTATAAGTTCCTTGTGCGTGACTTGAATCAATTTTCTTTCTAGAACATCATCAAATGTAGCGTCAGGATCTTTAAGAATTTCATCAATATCTGATATAAATTCTGAAGCTCGAACACAAGTGTGATGAGCCTTCATACGCAATTGAAGTTTGGCAGGTGCTCGATTTCGAGGGATGGGTTGCTTATTATTTAACCACTTCACTTCACGTTGGTGAGAACCATCGTAATCTAAAGCTTCTTTATCGTAAATTACATGCCCAGTTACTTCACACACATAAAAATTAGCTGAATCGGGAACAATAACATAATCACCAATATTTATTTCCCTAATAATTCGCCAGATATTACCAGCGTTTTGGGATATTCGATTAGTTTCCTCTGGTTTATAGTTATATGATTTCTGTATTATTTCTTTAAAATCAGAGAATTTTAATTTTTGATCAGTCAAATTTGTTTCAGACCAACCAGCGTAAATTCGATTTTTTTCTAGAGCAAGTTTCACTGAACGTTTTCTATATTTCTTTATTCGGAAAACAAAAGCTCCTTTTCCATTTTTTTCATTAGTCATATAGATTTCTCCAAACATAAATCGTGCTTTTTATTCATGATAATTCTATTTAAAATAATTTAGGTATAAGACTTTTAGAAATTCCATTTCAATTCTTTATTACAATGTCATTCTTGAAACATATCATCAGTGATTATGCCATCAGACATAAAGAAATTAGTTTCGATGTAATCTAAGTTGAAATTTAGTTTAAACTTTTGATTGAGTAATTTGAGAAGATTTGCAGCAGTTATCATTATAACCGAATGTACCGCAGAATCTCTTTTTACTAGTTTTATTTTTTTATTTTCATTTTCTTTAAATTCGCTTGATACTAGTACAAAATAGAATTTTTCATATTGCATTCCATACTTATACTTCTTGTTCTTGATGTATTCAGTTATAGCTCTGTAATCAGTACCGATTGAGTAAAAATTACTTCTACATTTAGCATCAAAAATAACACAATATCTTTCTCTTACTGCAAAAGCTACTCCATCAGGTTCTCGTCCTGCTCCTTGTCCTAAGTATATAACTTCAAATCCCATAATTTCAAATAGCTTCCCAATTTTCTTTTCAAAGATTTTCACATCTTTTCTATCTTCACTTCTAGAAAGTTGTTCTAAGTTCCCAAAGTATAGTCCTACAAATTCTAATTCATATGAACTCTCTAATCGACCTTTCTCCTTAGGTATAATTTCTTTAGCTCTCTCCTCGTTTTCTTCACCATAATGGTAAAACATATGTTCAATATCATAAAGAGTTAAATTGGTTTTTTGTTTTGATTCTATATAGCTTTTGTATTCAAACGTGACATGATAAAATTGCTCATAACACTCATCAATCTCTTTTTCCCATAGATTTTCCAAAACTCCTAACTCATCTAATTTTACTATGCTTTTTTTATAATATGCTGGGAAGGTTTCTATATCTTGAATTTGCCATAAAAAGCTAAGGAAAAATGGAATATGTCCAGTATTTGGAGCTTTACTTCTTACTTCAACAATTTCTTGAATTTCTAAAACAAATTCTTCAAGAAGTCTTATCTTTTCCTTTGCTTCATCAACATCTTTTGGAATTTTAATTGTAGTGATTAATAGCTGAGTCAATTTATCTGTATCTTCAGCTGAATTAAATAGCATATTGAAAAACATTTGACCAGAAAAACCTGAAAATCCCCAGACTCCTCGGTTTCTTTTAAGAGCACTATCAAGTGTTGTTTTAAAGGAAGTTAAATCAACTTTTTTTTCTAGAAAATTTTCTATTATAGTTTTAAGCTCAGGCAACTGTTCAAAACGCGTGTTATCTAGTTCATCCATTTCACTTTGATCTTTACTTACATAGTCCAAGTACATTTTTTCAAAAATTGAGTTCTTTTCCATCCTTTTCACGACACTATACTTACCAACTTAGCTCATCCTTGTATTAAAAAAATTGTTATCCTCGCTTTAACTTGAGATTTTTTATTATAAATCAAATGGATTGAACACAACAAGAACTAATTATGATAAAATAAGAACAATTATTTTCTATCTATTCATTCCAATTCTTTGTAAGCTTTATTCGAGCAATCTATATAAAAAACATTTTCTTTAAACTATTGACTAATTTATTTTTATTTAATTCATTAATATATATACGCATATGTCATTAAAGTCTATTTTTCTAAGTACAAGTCCTCCTTGTATCTTCTCTTTCTTCTATAAACAACGAATGCAATAGCTCCAACTGTAGTAATTCCTGGTAGGAAGAACAAATAGTAAAGATTTGATTTCGATCCATTTTCAGAATTGAAATTAATGAACTCCCCGAATTGATAGTCTTGCATATTATAATTCTCCAATTTATATTGAAAATTGAGTGATACCTTAACAGATTTACCATCAATTTTTCCTATAACCCATCCTCGAAGACCGAATCCTTGAACTAATCCTGTTTCGTTATCTATCGCGAAGTGAAAATTATTACCAAAAGAAATGTCAGAAGGATAGTCACTATTATCGGTTAGTATTCTTCCGAATCCTGCATCTACTTCTCCACCTACCCAACTTTCAAATATAAGTATTCCATCAGTCATTGAATGGCTATACAAACATTCAATATCAGGATACAAGTAAGCCCATCTGCTAAAGTAATAACGGATATCTTCTCCTAAAGTTTCAGGTGAAATCAAATAATCATTATACCTAGGATCAAAAAAGGGCAAGATTTTGTATAATATTAAA
>JAUVZH010000450.1 GCA_030602675.1 Candidatus Heimdallarchaeota archaeon
TTACAGTTAAAGCACTAGAAGGAAGAAATCATTCTTATGTAATTCAACAAATTTTAGGTGGAAGATCCACTCACCCAGTAACTGCAGTTCCTGGTGGAATGTCATTTCAACTCGCAGAAGAAAAACGTAAAGAAATATTAGAACGCTCTGAAGCTTTGGTGAAATTTTCCCAATTTGTCCTTGATTGGTTTGATACTATTCTAGCAAATAAGAAGATCTTGGATTTAGTTGTTGGAAAAATTTACAAAAATGCTTACAATTATATGGGTACTGTCAACGATAAAGGGCTTATTGATTATTATGATGGCGAACAAGTAATCGTAAATCCAGATGGTGAAGAGATTGTTCGTTTTTCATCTGACAAATATTATGAACACATTAGCGAGCATTGTGAACCTTGGTGCACTGCAAAACAAACCTTTGTTAAGAAAATAGGTTGGAAAGGTTTTGAATCTGGTGCTAATAGTGGTGTTTACAGTGTAGGACCACTTGCTAGGTTTAATGTTGGTAAATATTCCACTCCACTCGCACAAAAGGCTAAAAAGAAAATTGTTGATACAGTTGGTAAACCCTGTCATCTTCAACTTGTATCAAATTGGGTACGACTAGTGGAAATGTTAAATGCAGCTGAAATTATGGTCGAAATTGCTAAGAAGCCTTACATAACTAACAATGAACATCGAGTAATTCCAGAAGGACCAATCGGTGGAAGAGGCATTGGTATTGTTGAAGCACCAAGAGGAACATTGATTCATGATTATACTGTAGATGAAAATGCTATGATAACTAAAGTAAACCTAATAGTTGCAACTACTCATAACATCGCACCAATAAACATTAGTGTCAGAGAAGCAGCAAAACAAGTAATAAAGAATGGCAACTATGAAAATGAAGTCATGCTTAACATGGTGGAAATGGCTTTTAGATCCTATGATCCTTGTCTAGCTTGTTCAACACACACACCACATGGATCCTTGCCTCTGGAAGTTAAAATCTTCGATAAAGAGCGTAAATTATTGGATGTGGTTAGAAGGCAATGAACGGATACTCTTCTCAAGTTTTCAATAAAACTAGCAACGCTAAGACACTCATTCTTGGCGTTGGTAATCCCATACTAAGTGATGATGGAGTTGGTATTCATGTTTTAGAAGAGCTTAGGAAGAAATATTCCAACATTTCTGATTTAGAATTTGATGATTTATCAACAGGTGGCTTAAGCTTAGCGGAAAGATTCGTTGGCTATAAAAAAGTCATTATGATAGATGCTTTAGCATTGGATAACGGTACTCCAGGAGCAGTTCATAGACTGACAATTAATGATTTCGGTACAACTAAGCGTATGTATTGTGCTCATGATTGTAATTTAGCAACAGCTTATGAAGTTCTAAAAAAGGAGCTTGGTCTGGAAAAATTACCTGATGAAGTAATTATCATCGGAATTGAAGCAGAAAATTTCAATGAATTTAGTGAATCACTATCAGAAAAAGTAGCAAAAGCTATTCCAAAAGCAGTAGCTATGGTTGAGGAAGAACTCACGAAAATATTACCTAAAAAATAACTAATGAATAATTAATGATAAAGTTTGGAGTGAAAGAAATGTCCTTTGTTAAATTAACAAAAAACGAGAAAAACATTCGTTTCAGGAAAAAAGTCATGGAACTAGCAGGTGATGACATACAAATATGCTATCAATGTGGTGAATGTTCTGGTGGCTGTCCTGAAGCTGCAGCAATGGATCTTTTACCGAATCAAGTGATGCATATGATACAACTAGGCGATGAATCAGTGTTGGATGTAAATACCTACTGGATTTGTTCCTCGTGTTTAGTTTGTAGTGCAAGGTGTCCAAAAGGAATAGACATTGCAAAAGTTATGGAATCATTACGAGAGATCTCTTTACGTTCAAAGAAGCGATATGTAGAACTTGAGGAATTAACAAAAGAGGAACTTGAAGTTCTACCACAAATAGCTTTAATCAGTAGCTTCAAGAAACAAACAACATAGAATGGAGCAAAGATGGAAATGACTAAAAGAATAGCTTATTATCCAGGTTGCACAGCAAAATCATACGCCAAATATATGGACTCAACAACTCGTTCAGTTATGAAGGAATTTGGTATTGAGTTAGTAGAGTTAACACGATGGACTTGTTGTGGTACCTTTTTTGGTTTAGCTGATGACAATCTCACAAGTCAATTGGCTCCTATAAGGAATATGATTCGTACCAGAGAAGATGGATTCTCTGAAGTCACTACTACCTGTTCAATGTGTTATAATACATTGAAGCGAGCAAATTTGTTATTCCAAAATGATGAAGAAAAAGCGTCTCGATTAAACGCTTTCATGGACGAAGAAGAGGATTATGAAGGTGATATCAAGGTTTTACATATGCTTGATATCATAAAAGAAAGAATTGGCATCAAAAAAATACGAGGAAAAATTACCAATCCATTAAAAGGACTGAAAATAGCTCCCTATTATGGATGTACTCTTTTACGACCAACAGAAGTGACAATTGATGAAAATCCTGAAAAACCATCAATTCTTTCTGATTTGATCTTCGCTCTTGGTGGTGAAGCAGTAGAAGACCCATACATGACCGAATGTTGCGGTTCTTACCTTACAGTTAAAGATAAACATCTAGTTGCTGATCGAACAAATAAGATAATTGGTTCGATGGCTAGAAAAGATGTTGAT
>JAUVZH010000005.1 GCA_030602675.1 Candidatus Heimdallarchaeota archaeon
TTTTGCTTCTTTTATGGCTCAAATCTACAAGTTATTAGTTGAAAGGGGATTCACAAAGTTGAAGACAATCAATTTTGGAGGAGGATTACCTATTGATTATGATAATCGTCTTGATGTAGATTTTATGCAAAAATATGCTGACATCTTGGTGGAGGTTCTCTCTAAAAAATTGCCAAAATTACAACCTACAATTATGACAGAATCAGGTAGAGCGATTACAGCATTATCTACAATTATTGTAGTAAAAACTATAGACAAATATTCAGTATATCCTGAGAAGTTTTGGAATAAAACATTTCTTTCTCACTTTTATAAAGAAATAGAAAAATACCTGGATGTTAAATCAGCAAATGATGTTCTCAAGAAATGGGCTTCTTGGGAAAAAAGAAAACCTCCATTACTTCATCTTGAAGAACTAAATGATTATGAGTACAATGCTCTTGAATTAAAGAGATTACTCCGCAAAAAATTCTTTAATTTTGATGATTTTGAAAAGCATTTAGAGAAATCAGCAACCAAAGCATTACTAAAACCTGAATTTGCAGTGCAAGGTAATTTCTCAGTTTTCAACTCCATATGTGATTTAGTTTTGGTTAAACAATATTTTCCAGTAATCCCAATTAATCATTTAGATTTGCAACCTGAAACTATTGTACGATTATTTGATATAACTTGTGATTCAGATGGAGAAGTAGCAATTTACCATCCACCTATTAGCGAGAAAAAATTCTACACAAAAGATGATTTCTTATTAACATATACAAAACCATATTCACTAGCTGGTTTTCCAGTTGGTAATTTGAAGGAGTTAACTAATAGTTATTTGATTGTTCCCTTAGCTGGAGCTTATCAAGATATTGTAGAATTCGATCACAATCTACTTGGTGATTTGCCAGATGTATTAGTAGCGTTGGATGATGATTGGTTAATACAACCGTTGAATGGTGCCCAATCTATTAGCAGTCTTCTAGCAGAAGTTGGTTTTGAATCTGTGGAAGATGATGACCCATATTTTGATAGTGGTAAAAAATAAAAGATGTTAGTCTTATTTCATCTCTATTCATCTTTTATTTTTCTATAAAGACCAATTAATTCAGTTTCTTCTAGGATATGCCCTTCCATTGTTTTTATTACCTTTCTCCTACCACTTCGTGAATCAAGGTTAAGTATTTCATCTAGAGCATATAATTTGAAGACGTATCTATGCTTTCTCCCGAAAGGTGGACATGGACCCAAGTATTTATTTTGTCTCATCATGTTCTTTCCAACAATAGCTTTTTCAAAAGGATCATTCTCTTTTATTTTCTTTGTTTTTGGATCTAGATGACATATAACCCAATGAGTCACTGTTATTGGTATTGGAGCATCTGGGTCTGTCATAATTAAAACCAAGCTTTTTGCTTTCTTTGGCACCCCAGATATTTTCAAAGGAGGATTTACTTCTTCATCTTGGCAAGTATATTTCTTAGGCATATCGCCATTATGTTTGAATGCAGGACTTTCAAGTTTCAACTTTCCCATAATAACACCAAACTAATCTTTTCAATTATTATACATTAATTCTTTGGAAAATCCTATAAGTAGATGCTTTACTGCTTATAATTAATTGAAGCAATTGATTGTATTTCATAATAAGAATCACTTTGTTGGAGATTGATGGATTTGGAAACAAGTAAAGAAATGTTTAGACAAGTTGAAGATCACTATTTATTTGATGATATAGATTTAGAAAAAGAAATAGCATTACCATATGGTACTCCAACTTATGTTTTTAGCGCAAAAAAGATCAGAGAAAATATACTCACTCTAAAGCAAGCTTTTCAGAAAACATATCCAAATACTTCAATTGCTTACTCCTTGAAAAATAACGATATTCCTGAAATCTGCTCAGTGATTGCAAGTGAAATTGATATATTTGAGATAACATCTTTAACTGAGTTAAAATTTGTTGAAAAACTAGTTCTTAATCAGAAAAAGAATCTGAATCTTATTCTGACAAATATATACAAGTCAGATTCGTTAATTGATAATACAATACATTTTCCAAGAAACTCTAATACCTCTGATTATAATGATCACTTAAATTTAATTGCCATTGATTCTTATCAAGATTTGAAAAATGTTGAAAGAATAGCTAAAAAAGTTGGTAAAAAACCTAGAGTCTCGATACGTGTAAATCCTGGCATTAAAATGGATATTAGTGAAACTATCTTTGCTTCAGCAAATATCTCCGCGAAATGTGCATCTATAATTGCTGATATTGAACCAATAATTGAAGTTAGTAATGATCCAACAATTTCAATTTGGTTACCAAAACGTGAGACTACTCCAAAAAATGATTTTGCAGAAAAACTTGTTCAAGATGCAATTGAAAGTAAACATCTTGAATTAGTAGGTTTACATGGTCATTTAGGCAGTCAAATTGCCAACATAGAATATTTCGATCGCTTTTTTGAAGTAATTTCCAGATTTTATAAATTAATGAATGAAAAATATGATGGCATTTTAGAAATTCTAGATTTAGGTGGTGGGTATCCAGTTGATTATACTAATTCAGGTGGTGTTCCTACTATTGAGGATATTGCTAAAGTGTTAACTAAAAATATTCAGAATGCTAACATCAAACCTGATTTGATTATAGAAAGTGGTCGTTATATTACAGCAAGCTCAGGGATATTATTATCAAAGGTTTGTCTAACTAAAGAAAATTCTGAAGGAAAAAAACTAGCTGTTCTCGATCTCTCAGTTTACAGTGATTTGTTAGATGTTTTAGTTGCTAACTGGTGTTATGATGCAATTTTGATGAACAATCTCCCTAAGCAAATTGACAAAAATAAGGGTAGTTGTTGGACTTTAGTTGGTGGAACAAATGATACATTAGATCAACTGACTCCACGTTCAAGTAAGTGTTCAAAATGTGATGATTCACTTAAAGGTGAAAATGAAAGATGGTTTCCTAAAGAACTAAAAACAGGTGATCTTTTAGCAATTAAACATGCTGGTGCTTATACAACCTGTTTTAATTCCAATTATAGTGGAAGACCAATACCAACAAGGATTCTAATTACTGAAGATCAAACCAACAGAGTACAACTACTTTAATCCAAGATATTTTGATACTTTTAAATAACACCCAGTAATATAGTAAATATCGTTAATGGTGATATGATTTGACATATCGAGATAGAAGGACATTAAATTTTGTTCTCTTAATTACTATAATATCTATTGTTCTTGTTGTAACAATTTCTGTTTTAGTAGCTCAAGTGATAGTAAATGATTGGGGTGTGTTTGAAATTCTTTCTGGTATAGGTGTTGCTCTTTTGATTATTGGTGGGTTTGGGATATATACTAATGCAGGTGGAATTAGTCCTTCAAGTTTATACATGAATGCCGCAAGTCCAAAAATGGCAAAAGCAGAAATAGAATATGCACGAAAGAGAAGACTAACAATACCAATTATTAGTTTCTCTATTCTAATTTTAGGAGTCATTTTCTTAGCAATCGGATTATCTCAGATTTGGGGATAGCTTTAATTACCTAATTTTAAGTGAGGGGTTTCAGTGTAAAAAATGACAGAGCAATACTTTGAAGCTAATAGGAAGCTTTGGGATGAGTTTGCCAAAGCCCACTTTCATGCAGAAAATGACGAGTACAACGTCAAAGCATTCTTAGAAGGCAAAACAACTCTGAAGCAATATGAATTAGAAGAAATGGGTAATGTCGAAGGTAAATCTTTATTGCATTTACAATGCCATTTTGGTTTAGATACTCTCTCTTGGGCTCGAGAAGGAGCAATTGTGACTGGGATAGACATTTCCGGCGAAGCAATTAGATTAGCTAAACTACTTGCTAAACAAGCAAACTTAGAAGGAAATTTCATACAATCAAACTTGTATGATCTACCAAATGGTCTTACAGAGAAATATGATATTGTCTATACCTCTATTGGAGTTTTATGTTGGCTTAATGATATTAATAAATGGGGTGAGATAATTGCTCATTTCCTAAAGCCTGGTGGATTTTTCTATATTGCTGAAATCCATCCATTCTCAATGGTTTTTGATAATGAGAACAAAGACATAAAGGAACTTGAATTGTTTTATAACTACTTCCATGATCCAATACCAATGAAATTTGTAGCTGAAGGGTCATATGCTTTACCTGATACAGAATTTGAACATAAGGTTGAGTATGAATGGCAACACAGTATGTCGGACATAATTAACTCACTAATTAATGCTGGACTAAAAATCAAATTTCTTAACGAATATCCTTTTACTGTTTGGAAGGCTTTTCCATTCGCAGAAAAGGATCGTAATGGTTATTTCCGATTGAAAAACCAAAAAGCAGAAATTCCTCTCCTTTTTACGTTAAAAGCTACAAAGTAATATCTATTTTGGGGAAATTCATCCCCAAAAGCTTTTTATTTAGCTAAATCATTTTCTATTGTTTGTAGCAAAGTACTGAAAAAATAACTTAGTAACATAATATCCGCATATTACAATCTTATCTATATAAGAATGACGGATAATTGATTGGGTCTCAGGTCTTAAAAGTATGAGGGCGCGTATATTGTCGAGTAGAAAATCAAGAGAAGAATTCAACAAAGAATTAGTCAATACACTACAGAAGATTGTACATCCCAAGAGATTATCTAAAATTTATGATCGAGTCATTTCTTATCAAAAATCCCAGCAGCACTTGGAACAACAGCAATACGTGTTAGGAATAATTCAAGAGTATATCCAAGAGATAGATTGCTACCTGCAAGAATAAAACTCTTCTTCACTTTCATATTTTTTTTTCTTCTACGTTCAATCAAATTTTTATAGATTTTTTTTAATTAATCTCTCATTGAAAAGAATTTAATAAATCATCTTACACAAAATGCTTTTTATGCAAATCGCTACCGTTAGACAAGATAAGAATGAATAATAAGTTAATTTGCAAAGGTAAGTATGATCTTTCTTCAATTACTCCTACAATTTGCGAACTTATGGATGTACAAAAACCAGTGATTTCTTCTGATAAAACTATCACTGAAATTTTAGAGAAATCTAAGGAAATTCTAAAGTCAAAAATTGATAAATGTCTAGTATTTGCACCTGATGCTATTGGTTCCTTGTTTTACAATAAATATAAATCGAAATTCAAACCTGTAGAGGATTACTCCACTCTAAGTCTAGAACTATGTTCAATTTTTCCTCCAAAAACACCTGTTTGTTTTGCATCAATGTTTACAGGAGCACAACCAGATATTCATGGGATCAAAGAATATGAAAAACCAGTTTTAAGTTGTGATACAATTTTTGATGCCTTTATCAGAAATGGAAAAAAAGTAGCAATTGTTGCTGTTGAGAATTCAAGTATTGATATGATATTTAGAAATCGAAATATGGATTACTTTTCTGAAACAAATGATTCAGAAGTAGCTGGAAAAACAGTTGATTTACTAGAAAATGATTCTTATGATTTAATTGTTGTTTATCAACAAGAGTATGATGACTTCTTACATAAAACCCATCATGAAAGCAAAGAAGCATTAAATGCAATTGATAATCATGTAAGGCATTTTGAGTATATTACAAAATCCATCGAAAAAAACTGGAGTAATTTCAATAGGTTTGTTTTATTTACTCCAGATCATGGTGCACATTTCGATGAAGAAAAGAATATTGGATTTCATGGTAGAAATATACCATTAGATATGCTGGTTAGGCATTTCTTTACAATAAAAACTACAAAATAAGAAATAAGACCTTATTTAGAAAATAAAAGGAAAAGATTAGCTCACTTGAGCATAACCTATATTCAAAATATTATAATTGGTAATAACAAACCTAATGCAGCTATAATTAGAGCAATAATTAGAACTGGAATAGCATACCAGTTGCCTTTGGTAATAATCATTGATTCATTATCGTAGATTTTTGCTTTAATATGAGAGAATTCCATTTCTCTTTCCCTATCATTTAGTTGAGCAGCCATAGCAGTAGCGAGAATAGTTGTGACAGTTATCAATGTTACTCCATAACCAAAAAAGCTAGCTTTAGCTTCTAAATCAGCAAGAACTGTTTTGTCATTGGTTATATTTTGTTGTAAAGTAAATAATTTGGTTTTAAAGAATTCAATCCAATGATCCTTTTTTCCATAATCTGTGAACCAAGAATGATAAATAACGCCTGAATTAAGAATGTCATCTTGCATTTGCAAATGCTGTGATGCTAAGAAATCCTCATGTGATAATGCATTCATTAGCAAATCACTTTCGTTGAATGAAAAATATTCCTCTTCTGAAAAATAAAAATCAACTCCATCTACATCTTTAGTAGCAAAATAGTAGTCAGAGCTATTGGTATCGATATAGAAATGCTTGGTAATTGCCCCTTGATATGTATGTCGCATAATACTTTCATAGAAAAATAATTCACGTCCAATTTTGTCTAGAAACACATTCCTCTCTAAAGGTGTTAGTGTATTGTTAACAATTTCTAACTCTGAAGATAGAAGTATAGCATCTCTAAGATGATCATTGCCTAAAACAATACTTTGCTGATCAGAATCAAGTATTTCAGTGATTTTTGAATTCAATCTATCCAGGATAATCTCGGAATTAGCAATTTCTACTTTTAGCTCCTCTGCATTGGAAATAGCACTTTCTTTTAAATAACCAGAAACAAAAGCTAAGGCTGAAATTACTATTATAATAACTGATGCAATAATGCCTTTTGGTATTTTTTTCTTATTCATTTAACATATCCCCCAACAATCTCTTATTATAAAGAGATATCATCTAAGAGTTGGTTTATTCACTAGACATTTAAATAAAGATATATTATTTTTTTGTCGTTAATATTGAGTCTGATATGAAGAATTGTTTATTATCCTCATATTATGTCACTTGCCTAAGAATTACCCAATGAGATTAAAAGTAACAAATAAAATACTGTTTAGAATATAAAAAAATCGGTGGTCATTTTTTTAGAAAATGATTAACAATTGCTTTAATCGTTTTCAAATATAATAATCTTAGATAAAGTACATTGATAGAAAACCATCTTGATTTAATCAATTACTTATTTCTTCAACCAACAACCTCCAATACAAAAGAATCTGTAAAATACTCCGAACTGTAATAAAAAAATGTAAAATAAGGATGGGAGAGGAGAAGGACTTTTTTGTCCTTCTCTAATTTCCTGTTTTGCTTGGATTTTGTTCTATAGGTTGTGTTGTGGTTGATAAAACTTCACTTGGTTTGCGACCCTTCTGTTTGCTTTTCAATGGTCTTCTTTTAATTCTTAGATAATCTTTCATAGCTTTGAGATGAGCTTGATAGTATGGTGATTTCTTTAACAAAAACGCTTTAATTGATGGGCTCAAAATCAAAGTGAAAAATCTAGCTATCCCTAATCGTTTCTTTGTTTCCTCAATTAGATCACTAAAAGTATGTCTTTGATAATGGAGCAATCTTTCACTTTCTTTTGTATCCATGTATCCACAATGAAATGGTTCTTTTCCAAACGCTTCTTCTGGCAATCGACCTATGCCCAATGCTTCTAATAATCGACCAACATAATTCGTGTAAGGAATTCTGCATTCTGGTCCCCCAGCTATATTGTAGATATTACCCCAGACTTCATTATTGGTTGCAGCATTTGCCATTGCTAGACCCGTATCTGCAGTATGACAAAATTCAATGGGTGTATCTAGGGGAACATCAAACATAATGGGGTCGACTTTCAAATCAATTGGTGGAATTGCTGCAAATCTAAAGATTGCCCAAGTTATTCCGGAATATTTAATCATGTCTTCACATTTTATCTTCATTCTTGCGTATTCATCATGTGGGCTTGGATTAAAGGGATCTGTTATCTTAATGATATGATCGAATCCTTTATCTCGAACATCGCCAAATATTGCAACTGAAGAACTGAAGATCAACTTAGGTTGTTTTTCTTGCTTCTTAATCGCAGCTATAATTTTCCTTGTTCCACCAACATTCACCGGTTCTGCGATTTCTGGTCTCTTATTTGCAAGTGGAGGAATTATCGCTCCAAGATGTATTACAACATCTACTCCTGAAACTGCTTTCTCTACATCCATGTAATTTCTTAAATCTCCCCAGATGATCGTAACTTTATCACTATATTTCTTGAATTTTTTCGCTTTTCGTTTATTTGCTTTTGTTGGGATATCAAAACATCTAATCTTATGATCTTTTTTAACTAATTCATCTAATGTGCTTGAGCCAACATTTCCAAATGCACCTGTAAGTAATATTTTCACTCTTTTTTTGCCTCCATTGTTTGCCAGGTATCATTTTGAATGCCAATGCTATCTCTATTCGTTTCCTGTTTATTTTGCCATTTAAAGAGCGCATGTAAAAACAGACGGCCAGCTTTTCTGACTTTGGTTTTACACCACCATTCATTGCTAGTTTTTTTTTAGAAATTGCTGATATCTTTTCAGATACTATCTTTTTTCTAGCCTGTTTCATCGGTGGTAATAACTAACTAATAAGAGGAACTTGAGGGAGGGTAAGTCCTTTCAAGTTAGACCTCTGACTATATTTACTCTTGGCGTTTTATAAACCTTCTCAAACAGTCAGAAATTATGTGGTAAAAAGAAAATCATTCTTTTTCAAGTAGAACTAACAAATTTAAGGTTGTAAGCGAATGCTATGACGGGTTAATGCAATGAAAATCCAAGAAATCTGTAGTAGAGGAATTGTGTTTACGTTTGATGATTTATCAACGGAGAATTTTGAGTGTCCAACAAATGTTTATGTTATCAAAGGTGAGAAATATGTCTATATTTGTGACACATTTTTAGGTCCAGAATCGATGGCAGGAGTAAAAGAGTATCTAGAGAAAAATCAGATTTCTAAACCAATAGTCTTATTCAACTCTCATTATGATTATGATCATCATTGGGGTAATTGTGCCTTTAATTCTATAATGATAATAGGACACAAATTGTGTTATGATCACATAATAAAGCAAGGAGAAGAGGATAAAGAGACATACAAAAAATATCTTAGAGGAGAAGTAATAATTACCCCTCCAAATTTACTCTTTAGAAAAGAAATCAAATTTATTGAAGATGATATAACTTTCTTTCATTCACCTGGTCATACAAAGGATTCCTCTTCAAGTTATGATAACAAGGATAAGATACTCTTTGTTGCAGATAATATAGAAGAACCTATCCCCTATATACGATCAAATCTTGCTGGAGTGAAGAAATATGTAGCAACATTGGAGAGATATCTGAAAATGGATTTTGTAAAATTAATACCAGGTCATGGTAAAATCTCTGATAAAAAATTACTACAATTAAATCTTGATTATTTGACTGCTTTTCCAGAATTATTCGAACCTGTGGATGTGGAAAAGAATGGAAGGCAATACTATATGATTCATCTACAAAATCTTTCAACATTAGCAACAAAGACAGCAGAAGATGGTAACAACAAAGAAGCAATAGTATACAACCAGCAATTGATAGAAATAGGAACAAAGTACAAATTACTTGACGAAGAAACTGTGAAAGGATTCGAAGAGAAAATTGCAGTATTAAAAAAGTCAGATTAGTCAACTGAAAATCTATCATCAGATTGAGCAGTTGCTATATCACGATTTTCATACCAACCACTTTTCGCATTAGGAAAGCAATCAAAATCAGCTACATATGGTTTAATGTCTAACAAAGGTGTTTGATCAAGCATATCAACACCTTCTACAATCAATTTTAATTCTCCATCTTCTTCGTAAATTGTCTTCAATTTTACTATGGATATACCTATTGGATTTGGACGGTTTGGAGCTCTAACTGAGAAAATACCTAGATTTCTTGTACTCAAAAAGGGTTCAACAACTAGTTGTGAAGCTTTTGCTTTATGAAAATGGTAAATAAGAATTAAATGTGAAAATTCATTCAGACCAACTGTTGCTTCTTTGAATTCTTCTTTTAGAACAACTATTCCTTCTGTCTTAGAGAATGAAGATTGTATAGGCATTCCCTTTGAACCTTTGAATGGTGTTCTAATAATTCCAATTGTTTTATAACAAATATTATTGTAAACATAATTCATAACAATATATCATTTCATAGAAAGTATAAACTTAATGTTTCTAGAAAAGGAAAAGAAAAACATATTTTAAAATAATTAAACGAATAATATAAACTTAGGGAGTTATTGAATGAAAAAAGAATCTCTAACTTTCATCTTGATTAGTTGTTTGATTCTAGGAACAACAATTACAACACAAGTACTAATTATGAGAGAGTTAAGTTTAAAACAAGGATTATTATTTACAGATGAAGATGTTATTATAACTGTTAATGAAACGATTGCAAAGTTTTATGCTAGATATGCAATTAAAAATTATGAAAAAACTACAAACTACTGGATTACTTTACCTTTTGCTCTGAAACATTGGGATATCAATTTAACAATTAATAATGAAGCGTTAGATTATTCCTGGACAGAATCCTATGTAGACCCCGAACCTATGCTTTTTAATGCAATAGCTTTTCAAATTGAAATAGCTGAAGGAGAGAAATTGGATATTGAAGTAAGTTATTTTCGAAACTATGAAACAATTTTCGAAAACAATACTCAGTATGGTCTATTTCGGTATATTGTAGGTTCAACACGTAGTTGGGGCCAACCATTAAATTTCGCTCATTTTGAGTTGTGGCAAGAAGCTGGTACTAACAAAACTCTAATTGAAACGAGGAATTATAAAAATTGGTATCCTAGTGAAACTTTCTTGTATTTCTATTTTGAATTGAGTCTGTAGTTGAAATCAAGAACAAGAATTTTTTATAGGTAAATCAATAACATTCCTTTATGAACCAACAGAGGTTTCCTTACGGTCGAGTCACTATAGTTAGTTTTGGTTATTTTACTAATAATATTACTTGGTCAGTGTATAATGTCTTTGTTCCAATTTTCCTAACCTCGAATTTCATTGCAATACTAGGTGAGAACTCAACAGTTATTAACACTCTTGTTGGTGTAGTGATGATACTTGATAATATTGCAGCTGTTCTTATTCAGCCCTATATAGGTGCTTTATCAGATCGTACTTGGGTAAAAAAATTAGGGAGGAGAATGCCTTTTGTTATAATTGGCTTACCTCTTGCTGCATTTTTCTTTGGATTTATAGGTTCTTTTTGGTCTACTCTTTGGATTTTGCTAATAGCAATAACTGGTTTTAATATTTGTATGGCTTTCTACAAGTCTCCCGTAATGAGTTTGGTTCCTGATACACTTCCTAAAGAATACCGAAGTCAAGGTTCAGGTGTCCTCAATGTAGTAGGTGGAATTGCAAGTATAACTGGTTTAGTAATTGTCTCATCCTTGTTTAATGTTAACTTGAAGCTTGCTTTCTGGTTATTATCAATAATTATGATCATATGTTTAGCAATTTTAATTTTTAATGTTAGAGAGGTCAAAGATATAGAAATTGAGGAACAGAAAGAGAAAGTAGGTGTTTTTTCATCTATTAGAACTTTGTTCAAAGAAAAAAATAAAGTGCTAATAATTCTATTGTTCTCTATATTCTTCCATACAGCAGGTTATAACGTTGCTGAAACGTATATTAGTAAATATGTTACTGAGGTTCTAAATTTCAATGAAGCAATCGGTGGTTTTATTCTTGCAGCGTTTGTTGGTTTTTCAGTTTTAGCAGCTATTCCTGCCGGACTAGTTGGTAGACGAATAGGTGCTCTGAATGCCTGTCTTTTAGGGTTAGGTGGATTTATTCTTGCAGTCATTCCAATTACCATTATTAGTTTAACAAATACTGAGATTTTGAAAGAAGTTCTAACACTAAACACCTATACTGCGCCAAAATTTGGATGGGAAACTTTCCTCTATTTACTACTAGTAATATTGCTGGGATTTAGTTGGTTAGTTCTATCAATCAACACAATTGTTGTTGTTTGGAATTTAGCTCCAAAAGGGAAAATAGCTACATATACGAGTTATTTCTATCTTTTCCATCATCTTGCAGCAATTTTTAGCCCATTTCTAGCTGGTGGTTTGTTTGATTTATTTGAATATACAGCTAGTCGTTTGGGTTATGATATTCCTGGATTAAGAATCCTATTTCTTTATATTAGTGTATGTTTTGTAATTGCAGTTGTCTTGTTAACAATTGTTAAAATTGTAAAAACTAGACAATTGAAAGCTATTGAGGATACAGACGAATATATCTTAAGAAGATTTGAAGAAAAAGAATATCCTTTGCTATTTCTCCCAATGTTGTTATTTGGTATTGGTTTACGTCAAGAGAAAGCATTAATCGAGTTAAGAAATGAACAGAATCGTGTAAGACGGGAACTAAAGAAGGAAATTAGGCGCTTAAAGAGAGAACGTAGGAAATTAAAAGCTGATGTTATTGTTGGGGATTATCCAGAAGTGGAACAAGATCGTTTTATGGTTATCAAAGAACACCAAGAACTAGAGAAAGGTCTAAGAAAGGAACATAGAGAGCAAAGACGTAAACTGAAAGAGGAGATTATTAAAGAAAAAATTAAAAAGAAATTAGAGAAAGATGAAGGTGAAAACTAGAGTTAGATAAAATAATAAACTCAATCCTCTTTTTTTCCAATACAAAATAGTATTGATGCACTAGCACTACCTTGATTTTTTATTCTCTGCTTTATAGTTTCAGCTCTCTGTCTGTATTCGGAATAATCTTTGTGTTTTTTTATTGGTTCTAAGGTTTTATCAATTTCTTCTAGTGCAAAATTTATTAGCTTTGGATTTTTTGGATCTTCGCAGTTATACTTCTCTTCACATATAAGACATTTAACATATCTAGTTGATTCAAGAACTTCCAAATCTTTAAGTCCTATTTGAGAAACTATGTTCAATATTTCATTCCTTGAAAATACTTTTTGATGATAAATTCCTAACATACTATCAATTTCAGCTCCTAATATATGAGATGCTGTATCACATTTCTGAGCTTCTGTTTGATTACCATCACAAAACATCTCTTGAATTATAAAATAGCCATTATTCTTGAGGACACGTTTCATTTCAGATAAGGCTATATTCAAATATTGCATATGGTGCAAGGAATTTGCTATACAAACTAGATCAAATGTTTCATCAGTATATCTGAGTTTTTCTCCTTTCATCTTTTTTATTGTAATAGGTTTGTTCTTCATTCTTAATCTTGCTTTTTTAATTTTATTTTCATCAGTGTCAATACCAATTACAGAATCATAATTTTTCAAAAAATTAATTAGTGTTAAAATAAAGTCTCCATCTCCTGTACCAATATCTAAGATCTTACCACCAGATATAGTTTTCAATTTTTCAGCTATTTCAATTGCACCAGAACTTGCTAGTTTTAGTGGAATATTTTCCATCAATAATTCACCAAAGATGTTTAGTGTTTTTCTATTTATTTAACTTAATACCACACTTGATAAAATAATAATAAGACAATTTTATAACATTTTTATACTTAAACAATTAATGAAACATAAAGTGATTTTTATTATCAATTATCGTTTAGGTGCTGGGAAAATACTTTGAAAGAAGAATATGCTATTGTAATTAAGAATTTAGTGAAGAAATATGATGATTTAATTGCAGTCAACGATATCTCCTTTAAAATTAAAATTGGGGAAATTTTTGCTTTTCTTGGACCAAATGGTGCTGGTAAAACCACTACTGTAGAAATTCTTGAAGGAATAAGGAAGAAGACTAGTGGTCAAGCATTTGTTTTAGGTTTGAATATTGATAAACGTAAAGATCTTGAGAAAATTAAGAAAATTATTGGAACACTTCCACAAGAATTCAATACCCATGAAAATCTGACCGTAAAAGAGAATCTTCGTTTTTGGAGTAGAATGTATGCTTACTCTCTCCCAGTAGATGATCTAATTGCTCTAGTTAAATTGGAAGAGAAAACTAAAGCAAAATTCAAAAATCTTTCAGGTGGATTAAAAAAGCGTTTAGGAATTGCTATTTCTTTGGTCAATGATCCTGAATTAGTATTTCTAGATGAACCAACTACTGGATTAGACCCTCGAGCTAGAAGAGAAACTTGGGAAGTTATTGAAGGTTTAAAGAGTCAAGGTAAAACTGTGTTCCTTACTACTCACTACATGGAAGAAGCTCAAGTTCTTGCTGATACTGTAGCTATAATTCACAAAGGAAAAATTATGGATATAGGATCACCAACTCAATTAATTGACAGACATGGTGGAGAGAACAGAATAGTTGTTCGTTGTAATGATCAAGAGACTCGAGATAAAATCCACGATTTGTTATTTAATTTCGGTCCCTTGGAAAATGAAGATGGAGATATAGTAATTTCTTCTAAAAAAGGTGCTTTGTCAAAAGTTGTAGATCTTCTTGATGAAAATGAAGTTGCTTACAGTGATATTATTACTCAGCGACCAACACTAGAAGATGTCTTTCTGAGTCTCACAGGTGAAATTCTGATTATTGATGAAAAATCAGTAGAGGATTAACCATGACAAAAGAAAACATAGGTGAAAAAATACGTATTAGTGCTCGACGAATTGGAGCTATCTTTTCAAGTACAGCACTTGGCTGGATAAGAACCGGTCCTGCATTGTTCTTTACTTTCATTTATCCTATTGTTATGATTCTGTTGTTTGGTTATATCTTTGGAGCAGCACCAGATGATAGTATGTATACTTTATACTATCTCAATGAAGATACTTACCAAGTTGATGATCAGTTATATTCCAATAATCCTGCTTTGTTATTACTCCAAAATTTAGGATTAGAAAATGAAACATTAAGCGATGAGTTGAATCTTAGGTTAGTAGATGCTAATTTCTCTACAGCCATTTTATCACCAGAGAATTGGACAAAAGAAAATGATGTTCCTTATTTACTGTTAATTCCTTCAGGTTGGTCTGCTGCTGTTAACGAATCTAAAACAAATGTAACAGCACCAAAAGCTAATATTGAGTTTTATTATGATCCATCCTATACAAGTTATTTTGAAATCCAAAGCTTAGTTGATAATGTTTTACAAGAATTGAACTTGAATGAATTTGGAATTCCAACGCTGATTGCTATTGAAACCACAACTACACCAGAGAGACAATCACTAGACTACATAGATTTCTATGTTCCAGGAATTATTATGGTTACGATCTCAACAGCTGGAATGATGGGTTTAGTTGGTATGGCTACCGAGGAAAGACAAACAGGATTTATATTCAAATTAGCTGCTACACCTATTAAAAAATGGGAATGGGCTACAGCTCACCTTTTTTGGCAAGCTGTTATGGGTCTTATGGTAGCTGTTTTAACAGTTTTAACAGGATGGATTGCTTTTGATTTCAACATGACGACAATTCATCCATTAATGATACCTATTCTAATTTTTGGTTCAATGACATTTGGTGGTTTAGGTTTAATTATCGCACGATTCGTAAAACGTCCTGAAGCAGCAATGGCAGCTACAATGTCCTTTGTCTTTCCTCAGATGTTTTTATCAGGAGCACTATTTCCTCCTGAAACTTTGCCCGAATATCTGCAAATAATTGCTAAATTTTTCCCGCTTTATTATATTAGTGAAGCAATGAGATCCGTTATGCTTGAATCTACCTTCAGTAATGTCTGGGTTCCATTAGGTGTTACTATAGCAATGGGTATTGTTTTCTTTATACTTGGATCAATACTCACTGTTTGGAGGAAAGAATGAAGGAGGTATAACTATGGATGAAACAAACGATAAACCAAAGAAGCAAAATGCTTTCGCCATTGAAATTGGTCTCATTTTCAAACGTTTAGGTGCCTATATCACTGCAGCATTGATAGACTTCAGAAGATCACCTTTAACTATCTTCTTTACAGTAGCTTATCCTATCATCCTAATCCTATTATTTGGTGCAATTTTCAGCAATGAAAATTTGTCATCAGATCCTTATGTTTTATATCTTCAAAGTGGAGTTGATGAAGGATATGAAATTTCACCAACTCAACGGTTAAATTTTACAGATGATTTTATTACCATATTAGAAGAAATGGAAAGAAATGATAGTACATCAATTTTTGATGTTAATAATATACCATTAAAAGATGAGCAAAACAAACCTATTGATGCTGGTCAGTATTTAGAGGAAGTTGAAGGGTATATTGCTATTGTTATACCTGAAAATTTCACTCAAGAATTGTTGTTTAATTCTCCTATTAACCTAGCTGTGATTATGGATGAAAATTCACAACAAGCAAACATTGCTTTAAAGATACTAGATAATGTTATTTACAGCTTTAATCTTGGAGTAGCAGGTTACAATGACACACAAATAGGTATGGAATCAACAAATATTTTCCTAGAAGAGGATATCGAATATTTCGAATTTCTTATTCCAGGTATTATTGGAGTAGCAATAATGAATAATGGTGTTATTGGGACAATCAATCGTTATACCTATTTTGACAAAAAGGGATTCTTCAGAAAATTATCCTCCTCACCTATGAAGAAAGGAGAAGTAGTTCTTGGTGAGGCTTCATGGACTTTCCTTCAAGGATTAATTTCTATTATAGCCATCTTGCTTGTAGGTTGGTTAGTATTTAAGATTGGTGATAGAGATTTCAAGTGGATTATAGATGTCTTGGATTGGAAGATTATACCAATTACTATTTCAGCAGTATTAAATTTCACAGGTCTTGGTATGATTGGTTCAAGATTGATTAAAAACCCCGATTCCGCCACTGCTGCTGGAAATTTCCTAACATTTCCGATGATGTTTCTAAGTGGTGCTTTCTTTGAGGTAGCTCATATTCCTGTAATAAGTATAGTCTCTAAAATGCTTCCTTTGACATATATTGTAGATGCATATCGAGCTTCAATGATAACAATAAACACAAGTGTTGCTTGGTTTAATATTGGAATAAGCTTTGCTTTTGGTATTGTAATCTTTACAATTGGAATTTTAATTACCAAATTATCTGAAAGATAAAACAAGGTTAACAAGAATAAAATGTATTGGATTACTAATAAATCTGATACTTATTCTTCTTAAAACATGATTTGAAATGTGATATAGATAAGTTAGAAGCTTTGTTCAATAAAGAAAAGTGTTCCCAGCCTTACTGAGCATACTACTCTTTACAATCAACTTTTTTAGTATTGTTTAATGCATGTAGTTTATTTTCTATTTTACTTACACACCTTAAACAAAACAGTATTGCTATATACTTTGATTCTCAACTATATAACGATGATTTTATATAGTAGGTTGTATACCTTCTTCTCGCTCATAAAGAAATTCTTTTTGAGCAGTTTAGTGTGTTGACCTGAACTCGGTTTTTTGAGTTACAATGGAAAATGTTGATTGTGAGTTTAACGAACAATCAAATGAATGTGAGATATTAAGGTGATTAGTATGAATAAAAGAAAATTCAGTATGAAATCCGAAATTAGAAAGGCTTTAGAAAGACCAGGAATGGAAATTCCTCAAAGAATGAAAGCATAATAGAAAATTAACAGAGATGATTATAATGACAAACAGAAAAGTAATCTATAAAAAACAATTTAGAAATGAATTAGCAAAAGCGAGAATTGATAGTGCAATTAACATTTACTACAGATGCATAAACAAATAGATCTATGATTTATAAAAAACACACAAAATTGTTGATATAAACTATTCATAGAACTACTCACCAAGAACAATAGCATCGATAATGAGAATGGTCGTTGATGGGGGTCTCCCCCATTTTTACTAATTTTAGTTTAATAAAAAAAATTGTGAAAAGGGTTGTAAAAAATAACCCTAATCGTAGTAAATAACTTCTTTTTCAGGAAAACCTTCCACTTCGAGTTTTATCATTCTGATTAATTCGCTTAATATTCCTAATGCTGTAAGTCCTACTGTTATGTAAATTGTTATTGTTAATGCTAGTATTGCTGTCTCTGTATTCATTGTGTAACCGATTTTGGTAATGATGAGATCAAGTAAATTTAATACTGCATCCAAAACATTGGTTGTAGTAAAGATTTGAGCTTTACCAATAATTGTTAGGAATAGTGGAATGTTTATGGCTGTAACTAACAATCCAAGGAACATTAGTAGTTGTTGTAGTCTGAGTAATCTGCCTACCATTGCTTGAAGGAATTTTATTATTCCTCCTAATAGCATCAATGCACCAAATATTGTAATCCAGATTCTAAATGCTTCTTGTATGAAGTCGAGTATTGGCAAAAATGGAAGTACAACAAAAGCAGTTCCAAATACCATGCCAGTTATACCTTCAGATAAATAATTCCTACCTGAAACGTAGCTAACTCTTTTAACTCTCTTTCTTGGTTGAACTTCTCGTACAACTCTAGGTTCTTTGACAATGATTGTTTCCTTGACTACATTTGGTTCAGTAGTTAAAGGATCTGTTTGTGTAATTGTTTTATCTTTGTCTTTATCTAATCTAATCACTGGCAAAAAATTGACTTGTGGGAATCGTCTTGCAAACCTTCCCAAATCATCTGGTAGATATCCTTCATGAGATAAATAGACGAATATTGCTGATACTATAATTATTGCTATAGCAAAACTAGTAAATACTCCTTGAAAGAATGCACCAAATATTTCACCTACTGATTTGTTTGATGCAAAACTAAATATGAATACTAGAAAATTAATTCCTGCTAAAACTGCAGCAGCAATTATCATTACTCGAGTATATAATGGGAACAATTCTTCTGTGATGAAAAATTTGGGTTTCCCTCTTCGCTTATATTCACTAGCAATTTTACTTGGGGCTCCCATTTGATCTATAGCTTGTCTAATATGATCTTCAGAGGGGTCTAATTCCTCGGCTAATACAGTCGCTTTATCCCAGATGTGAGTTTCAAGTTCTTCTAAGATTTCCTCAATATCCTCTTTTTGATCTTTTAACCAAAAGGGTAATTTCCTTTCTACTTCAGCAAGGAAATTATTGACTAATTCTTGATTTTTATTTTGACTATTTTCTTCGTTCATTGCTCACAACCTCTAATTCTTAATTTCTTCAATATACAACCCACATACTTCACAGAATTTAGAGAAATCATCTAATTTGATTTTATTAGCACAATTAGGACAATACATAAACATATCCTCAGGCAATGAAATTTGGAAGTCCATTAATGGGGAGATTGCTTCCAATAACTTAGCAAAAAAACCTGACATGTGGTTTAATAATTTAATTCCTTCTTCTGTGAGAATGTAGTACTTTCTTGGACGACCACCTAATTCTCTTTTTATTGATTTTAAGACACCGTCTTTTTCCATTTTTCGTAGCAGTGGATAAACCGTACCTTCTTCAACGATTAGTACGTTTTGTGTTTCTTCTTCTAATTCTTTTAGCAATTGGTAACCATAGATACCTTCTTCTGGATAGCGTTTCATGATCTGTAGTATAGCAACAGTAGAAATTCCTCGAAGTAATTCAGATTCGAAGCTTTCCACATAAGTTCTAAAGTGGTCATCACCTATGAGTGCTTCCGGATGGAATGTTTTGACTTTTTTTAACAATCGCTATCACCTTATTATTAATTTTTTATTAGTATTCTTCATACACTATTGAAGTAATACTATATCATGTATAGTATATTACATATATAAAGATACTCTTTTGTTGGGAAAAACAACAAAGAAAGGTTTTAATGAGAAAAACAAGGTAGAAAGGATATGCGATTTCTGGCAATAGCTGACACTCATTTGGGATTTGAAGCTGGAAAAACCTCTGCAGCTAGAAAATATACCTATGAAAGAATGTTTAATGCATTTGAAGAAATTTCGCAAATTGCTAAAGAAAAAAATGTTGATTATCTATTGCATGGTGGAGATATTTTCAATAGAAGTAAACCACGCAAAAAGGTCGTAAGGAGAACCTATAAAATAATTCAAGATTTACTAGAAGCAGATATTGGTTTCCTTGTTGCTCCTGGAAATCATGAGCGGTCAAAATTGCCTGACACATTATTGTGCTATCATCCTAAAAGCCATTTTTTCTTTGCAATGACTTCCATTGATTTTGATGTGTGTACAATAGTAGGATTCCCTTTTGAACCAAATCTGGGTGGAGCAACTCAGAAGAAATTATCCAATTTGGTTAAACAGCTTGAGCAAAAACCATGTTTAATTTTATGCCATCAGCTTTTTGATAGGTCAGAATTTGGTCCACACAGATTTCGATTTAGTATTACTCATGGTGCAATTGATCCTTTGCTTTTTCCCCAAAATGTTAAGCTAATTATCACTGGTCATATTCACAGAGCACAAGCTTTAATGAACGGTTTTGTAGTTTATCCCGGTTCCACTGAAAGAACGAGTTTTGTAGAGGTAATTGAACCAAAAGGCTTTCTGCTTATAGATATTGATAGTAATTCATTGTCAGTTAAATTTAATGAATTGAACTCCACCAAAATGGATGTAATAGAAATTAACCTCCTACAACAAGAACTCGATATTGGAGAACTTAGTAACAAAATTGAAAGAGGTTTTACAAGAACACTGCTGAGGTTTACAGGTAGAGGATTAACAACTTCTGAGTTTGAAGCTATAAAAAATGGGTTTCCAATTAATGATTATCCCTTGTTAACAGTTAGTCCGAAATTTCCTAAACAAGCTTTAAAACCATTATATGAAAATAACAAGCTACCTTTTAGCTTTCCAGATATCACTAAGAAATTCTAGTTTTTTTCAACTAACCGATATTTCGCTGTCAATAATAAAGAACAATTAATTATTTTTGAACAACTAGAACATTTGGTTGGTGGGCAATTATCAAGATTTTCTTGTAAAGGTTCTATAATTTCTAGGTAGCCTATTTTTACTAATTGGTCAAGAAGCATTACTATAGTTCCCTCTTCAATTTCCAATTTACGTGATATTGTTGAAATATTAGCATCTCCACCTGCACGGAGATATGCCAATAATTTTGAGAGCATTTTAGATATCTTCCTTTATGTTCTTTCTATTTGTCCATTTCTTCATCCCATCGTTCCCATTTTCTTCTAATAGCTTTTTCTCTTTGTTCATTTCTTATTTTCTTTCTTTGGCGTCTATGGTGGTGCTTGAACCCAGGTTTTCCGTTCCATTGATGTTTCCTCCAATATCCCCACTTTATTTCTGCTTCATCTGCATAATCCACTTCATCATCTCTTTCAGGAAGCTCAACCATATGTCTAATTGCTAAAACTCTGAAAATAGGTAAAGCTATAACTCCTAGCATAATTGGTAAATAGAAATAAGTTTGTATTGCAAAAGGTTCATTCATTGTTGCCATCGAAACAACTGCTGTTAGTATATCTCCAATTACAATTAAAACATAGATGAATCCAAATAAAATACCTATACCTGATGCAATTACCAAATATGAATCTGCTCTTTGGGATTTATCCATAAGATAAAGAGGAACAGACCAAAACATCACAATTCCAATTATGATAAGAACAAAACCTGTAACTTTAAGTTGTTCCCAACCAAGTATTGCTGTATTTTGAAAGATTATCCATGAATTCTCATCACTTAAACCAAAAATCGCTAGAACCCCTAATAAACCAAAACAAATATTTGCCAAACCAAGTAAAATCGCAGCACCTAAAATAATGTTAGTATAATAAGGTTTATTGAAATGATCTATAATTTCTTTTGGAACGTAATAACGTCTCTTGCGTTTTGGTTTCTTTTCAATATCTACTGTTCTTGTTAATTCAGGATGTAATTCAATTTCCTCAGTAGAGATAATTTTCTTTTTTTCTTCGGTGGAATTTTCTTCTTCAATTTTTGAGTTTAATAAAAATTTCCTTTCTTTTTTCCATTTTTTCATTTCAGTTTCCACCTTCTTAGATACCTACAATTGCCTTAACAAGGAAATATGCTGCTGCTGAAAATGCATACGCAACAATTGTAGTGAATACTAAAGAAAATAACATCCACCAATTACTTCTTGTTTCCTTTTTAATTACTGCTAATACTGCTATACAAGGAACATAAAGTAAGATAAATACTAATAATCCAAAACCTGCAGCCGGACCTAAGGCGCCTATAGTACCTTGTAATGAGGGATTCATAGGATTTGTGGACTCAAAACCCAGTAACGTTCCAAGTGTTCCTATAATAACCTCCTTAGCAACTAGACCTGAAATTAATGCTGCACCATATTCCCAACCTAAAGCTGTTCCATCGCTTGTTTTCATCCACCAAAATAGGTATGCAACTCCACGACCAAAATACTCCAAAATTCCTGCCTCATTTAATAAGTAGATGATAACAACTGATGCAAGTATCAAAGTTGTTGCTTTTTTGAAAAACTCTTTGGTTTGATGCCACATTTTGATAAAAACACCTTTTGGTGTTGGAGTTGTAAATGGTTGTAGCTCAATAATCAATGGTGTTGTTTCTCCACGGAATAATGTTTTACGGAAAATCCAAGCAAAAGAAATACCAATCACAATTCCAAGAACATATAAGCTTAGAGTAACAAGACCAGCATACGTTTGAAAGATAACACCTGCTATTAAAACATAAACTGGTAATCGTGCTGAGCAGGACATAAAGCTATTTACTAATATCGTAGTTTTTCTATCTTGTTCATTCTTGATTGAACGCGTAGCCATAATAGCTGGAACATTGCAACCAAATCCTAACAACATAGGGATCATAGAATGTCCATGTAATCCTATACGACTCATGAATTTATCCATTATAAAAGCAACTCTAGAGAGATAACCTGTATCTTCAAGTATGGCAATAGCTATGAACAGAA
>JAUVZH010000117.1 GCA_030602675.1 Candidatus Heimdallarchaeota archaeon
AAACTGATAGATTCACCAGTCAATGCACTTTCATCCACTTTGAGACTAGTTGATTCGACTAGGCGCATATCTGCAGGAACTTTCTCACCAGCTTCGATTAATACAATATCTCCAACAGTTAGATATTTTGAATCAACAATATGCTCCTCACCTTCACGAAGAACTCGAACCTCTTTGCTAACCATTTTCTTGAGTTCTTCCAGTGATCTTTCAGCTTGATATTCTTGTATGAATCCGATTACACCGTTGATGATAACAATTGCAAAAATAACAATAGCATCAATATAATCTCTAAAAATGATAGATATAATAGCCGCAATAAATAACAAACCAATTAAAATATCAAAGAATTGCCTAAAAAACAATACTAATGGATGAGTTCTGCCTTTTTCAACCAAAATGTTTAGTCCATAATGATCTAAACGGTATTCTACTTCTTCATTTGTTAATCCACGAAGACGATTAGAATCAACTTCTTTCAATACTTCTCCAGTATCCATAGCATGATAGGTTTTATCCGGACCAGCTTCATCTAAACATGCTTCGATATCTTTCTTTTTCATTCGTTTAGGCATTTAAGTTTCCGCCATTTTGAATTTCAAATAAGACCAGTGAAACATCTATTTATATTAAATATATAAATTCGACCGATAATCTCACATTGTGATTTAGATTTAAATTTTCCGATGAATTGAAGCAATTATTTTCTTGTTATAATTCAATCCTGAAATAATAGCACTTTTTCTAGCAACTTCAAATGAGTTGGCACTCACAATTAGTATTTGATTCAATGGATCCAGAAACTTTTTCGCTTTATTTTCGAAATAAGTTTGTAAATCTGGATAGTAGTTTTTTAAGTCAATATCTTCTTCAGGGAAAACTAATTGTTTCTGGTCGTTAATAAAAAGAAACAATATAGCTTCACCTCCATAAGAGACAACTATATCTCTCAGTTCCCAAGAAGAAGTGATTGTGTTTTTTTTATCAGTAGACTTCTCAGTTTTCTTATTTGATATTATTGTATAGTAGTGATATTTATCTGGAAAAACTTCAAAATCACAAATATCGTGTTTGGGAAGTATTCTCACTATTTCTTTAATTAACTCCTCTCCTTTAGGTGCTAAAGAATGACCAGATCTGCCAGATGAAGCTTCCAATAAATCTTTCTTTTTACAGTAATTCAAAAGAGATTTCGTACTGCTGTCAGATAAATTCAACTCATTTTGAAGTTTATAACGACCCATTGGATTTTGATTAATTAAAATAAGAGCAGTAATTAAATCACTATCAGTAAATTCTGCTCTTGCTCCTCTTTCACCTGTTTTAATCCAATGGACTATTTCGGACAAATATATAAAACCTCGATAATTCACTTTTTAGTCTTTTTTCTCTGGATTAGTTTTGGTTAATTCTAACCAACAAATTAATGTTTTAACCAATTGATCTCCTTTAGATTTTCTTAAAGGATAAGCTCTTATCCAGTGCTCCTTCTCATCGCTTACTATCTGGATAACTTCAACGCCATATCTTAGAAAACCCTTTATTTTAATTAAATAACAATAGTTACCTTGCATAGCATTTACACAAACATTATCAACATTAGGAATTTCCTTCCATCTAAAGATGCTTCGCCACTTAATAGCAGTTGTAGTTACATCTATCTTATAAGAGCAAGCAAAAATTACTCTAAGAATTGCATATAGAAAAGCAAAACCTGCTAACACAATTAGGATAAAAGCTGATAAATTATCAATATAAATTATACCTGGAATTAAACAAGCTGTTCCTAATGCTAACAAAGGAAGAAATTGGGTGAGGATATAGATAAGAACATCTTTGAAGTCCATAGAAAAAGATAATCCCTTTTTTATTTGTTTGAGGAATTCTTCTTTTTCTGAATCTTCAATAAAATATTTATTAGCTTTCTTCTCTTCTATTTTTTTTCTTTTTTCTTCAACATCACTAATACCTTCTCCACCTAATAAAGAATCTCGAATTGGTCTCTTCTTTCTCGAGTTACTATTATTTTCAGCAGATTCATTCATCTGGTTTTCCCCATATTACAGACACTTTGCTAATTCATTCTATGCTAATAAATTCTTCTTAAGAGCTTTTTGAAATTTTCTCTTAGTATTTTACTAGGTTTCGCAATGTTCATTGGAAAATTGAAGTTCGGTTAGCTGAAATTTCAATAGTACATTTAATGATTACAAGAGGTATTTTTTATACTAAAGAAAACTTAATAAAATCTATAGTAAATGGTTTGTCTTGATTTATCTCTGAAGGAAGGTAAACAATGGAAGTACATCAACATCCTGAGAAAAAACATTACATTATTACCGATGAAAGCAGATGCAAAGGATGCGGTTTGTGCATTGAATTCTGTCCCAAAGATTGTCTTGGTTATTCTGTTGAGATTAATGAAAAAGGTTGGCGGGTGTCAAAAATGCACCGAATGAAGGATTGCATTAAATGCTATATGTGTGAGAGGATGTGTCCTGATTTTGCTATCTTTATCGGTGAAAATACGAAAGAAGAAGGAGCAAAAGATTAATCGCAGGAGTAGAAAACATGGTAGTGAAAAGACAACCCAAAGTATTAACAGGGACATACTTCAAAAACGGAAATTGGGCTATGGTTGAAGGAGCTATTGCAAGTGGTATAGCAGAATTTTTTGCTTATCCAATTTCCCCTGCTTCGGAAATTGTTGAATATGTTAGTTATAGGTTGCCAGCTGTTGGCGGTAAAGCTGCTTTTATCGTTGAAGATGAAATTGCTTCAATCAATATGTGTATCGGAGCATCATGGGCAGGATCAAAAGTACTAACCGCAACATCAGGACCTGGTTTTTCTCTAAAACAAGAAGGTTTAGGCTTAGCATATATGACTGAAACACCTCTAGTATGTTTGAATGTTCAAAGAGGTGGACCATCTACAGGTTTACCAACTTTTTCAGCACAAGGTGATTATATGCAAGTTCAATTTGGTTCTCATGGAGATTACCCGGTAATTGCGTTAACACCATGGTCTGTACAAGAATGTTTTGTACTAACAATTGAAGCGTTTAATATTTCAGAAAGGTTAAGAACACCTGTAATTATTCTTGCTGATGGTGAAGTAAGTCGAATGATGGAACAAGTAACCATACCAAAAGAAGAGGAAATTGAAGTCATAAATAGAAAAGGTCCTAAACAAGGAATTGATAAGACAAAATTCAAGCAATTTGATGCTTCTGATCAAGAGGACCTAGTACCACCAATGGCACATTTTGGTGAGGGGTATAAAATATTTGGAACAGGTTTAACTCACACAGAAGATGGAATACCAAAATTAGATGAAGATCTACATATTGAGTTAATAGATCGCATCTATAAAAAAGTGGAAATCAACAGTCATCTCTATCCAGAAGCTCATACATACATGGTTGATGATGCTGAAATTGTTATTATATCAACTGGAATATCTGCAAGAGCTAGTTTAGAAGCAGTTCTTGAAGCTAGAGAGGAAGGAATAAAAGTTGGATTATTTAGACCAATAACAGTCTGGCCATTTCCAAGAGATGAATTTGAACCTCTAGCAAAGAAAGCCGATTTAATTGTTGTAGAAATGAGTATGGGACAACTCATTTGGCCAGTGGAGAGATATGCACGAAAAGAATGTACTCTCGTTAAACGTATTGGTGGTACACCACCTGATCCAAAGAACATTCTGAAAGCAATAAAGAAGTTAGCAAAGAAATGAGGTTAAAAGATGGCAGAACAAAGTAAGAAGATTGATAAAAGTACAATTATAGAAAAACCAATTAAAGAATTCCAACATCCACAAGAATCTTTATTGCGAAAAAAAGCGATACCAACGATTTACTGTCCTGGTTGTGGTATTGGGACTACAATTAATGCATTCTTAGAAGCAATTTCCAAATACTGTCAAATCCCACATGATCAAATATTTGTTGTTAGTGGAATAGGTTGTACTGGAAGAGCAAGTGGATATGTAAATCTCGATGGATTTCATGCAATACATGGAAGAGCAATACCATTTGCATCTGGCGTGGAAATTGCAAAACCTCCAATGAAACCAGTTATTATCTCAGGAGATGGCGATTTATTTTCAATAGGTCTTGGACATTTTGCACACGCTGCAAGAAGGAATATCGATATGACAGTTATTTGTGTGAATAACGCAATTTATGGTTTAACAGGTGGACAAGATGCACCAACAACTCCTGTTGGCGCTAAATCAAGAACAACTCCTTATGGTAAAATCTCATTTCCTTTCAACTTATCACATATTGCAATCGCAAACGGTGCGACCTTTTGCGCTCGATATACAGTTTACGAATACGTACAATTATCAAAAGCAATTGCACGTGGGATGAATCATCAAGGCTTTTCATTTATTGAAGTTATTTCAAATTGTCATGTTCATTTTGGCAGAAGAAATAATTTAGGAGATGCTATTGCTATGCGTCAAATGTTCAAGAAAGCAAGAAAAAGAATGAACGAGAAAGATATCGGTCTAGACATTCACAAAACTGATATAATTTTTGAAGCTGGTAAAGGATTTACAAAAATCCCTACTGGTATCTTTCTTGAAGAACGAGATGAACCTGAAGAATTTTCGGAGAGGATAATTGATGCCTATGAATTCATTAAATGAAAATTGTGATATTAATATTATGATTCGAGGTATAGGCGGTCAAGGTGTTAAGCTAGCTGGTACAATAATTGGTCAAGCAGCTATAAACGATGGACATCATGCAATTCAAAGCATGAAATATGGAAGTGCTATTACCGGGGGAGAAACTAGAAGTGAAATAAAAGTCTCGACTGAGAAAATCATTTACCCTCGAGTTACAGATATTGATGTTTATGTAGCACTTACTTTAGATGATCTTGAGAACTATTTTGAATCAATGATTTACATTACAGCTCTTGAGGTTGCAAGAAGAATTCCCAAGGAAATCAAAAACAAATTAATACTTGCTCCCATAATGGGGATTGCAGAGAAAATTGGCAGTACTAAAGTTGTAAATATGGTTCTTCTTGGAATTTTAAACCAACTCTTCAATATTGCCTCTAATGACTCGTTTATCGAAGCAATAAAAATGCTAACTGCTAAAAGCTTCCATAAATCGAACATTGAAGCATTTAATCAAGGTAGCAAGTTAGATTTAACAAAATACAATGATAAAACAATATTAGAACTAGCAGATATTTGCAGAATAAAAGCCAGTTGTAGTTAGAAGAAAAATCAAGAATTCTAATCTCTACCAAGTGTTCTTGTTTTTGCTCTTAACTGCACACCTTCATGATCGGGATAAAATTTAGCCATACGTACCAATTCATCCTCAAGTTCAGTAACGACATCAATGTATTCTTTGTCTTTAGCAAAAGCATTCATTGCAGTAACTATACCATTTGCTCTTTGTAGTATGAAATCTTCATCCTCAGGATAATCATCAGTAAGAGCAATTAGTTCATCCAGTAAAGGTATAGCAATCTTATACTCTTGATTTTTACTTAAATACCCCATAGCGTTTACTAATCCTTTTGCCAATGCTAATTGTATTTCATGATTTTCTTTGTGGGCATTGGATAAAATAAGTAATTCTTTGATTAATTGTTTGACTGGTTCTATCATTGCTCGCTGACCAAAATTAATAATAGAATTTACTAGTCCCCCTGCTAAGGATCTTTGGCAAGACATGTTCATGGGATAAGTTCTAGCAAACATACGAAGTTCTTCTAAGCGCTCATACATTGATTCAAATTTCTGCTTTTTCATAAGATAAGACATAGAATTAGCAAGTGCAGTAGCAAATTGATTTTGGATTTCATCTATATTGCCAAATTCTTGAACTAAATTTCTAAATCTTATTAGAACAAGATCAATTCCTTCTGGATCACCTGACATACCAAAAATGGTTATGGTATTAACTAAACCTTTGGCATAACGTAGAAGCTTCATTTGATCTTCGCTATCTTCAAAAGCTTGATCTCGCATATCATTTAATTGACCTAATGTTTTATCATAGAATTCCTGTTTTCTTTTTTCTTCGTCTGTCATGCCATCTATCTCCTACTTTCGTTGTTGCTAAACCACATAAGCTTCAGTATGAGTCCTACTTATAATATTAATCTTTCAAACATGACCTTTATTCTTTTTAAATTTGACTCTTATAGCTTGTTTTTTCTCTAAAATTGATAACAATAAGTGAAATTTAAAGTATTTGGGAACAGACAAGTCTTAACCAAATTTTTGCATTATTTCTTCTAATGATTGCAAGAAAACGTTGTTATTTTCTTCAGTTGTAATTGATACTCTTAAGCAATTCTCGCATAATGGCATAGCGCTCATATTTCTTACAAGAACACCTTTTTCTTTCAAAAGTGCTTTCTGAACATCTGCTGCACTGTGATTATCAATCTTGAACATTATAAAATTCGTAAATGATTTGTATGGTGTTATTCCATTCAATTTTGTTAGTTCATCATATATTGTATCTCGTTCTGAAATAATATTTTCTACAATATTTTTTAGAGCTATTTTTTCTTGAATTACTAATTTAGCTAATTCAAGTGAAGCAATGTTGACATTAAATGCTGGAAGAAGCTCCTTTAACCTAGCTATCAGAAACTCATCAGCTAATGCATACCCAAGTCTCATACCTGCCATCCCATGGAATTTCGACATGCTTTTCATAATTATTAAATTCGGGAATTGTTTCAAAGAATCGACAATAGAATAACCACCAAAATCAGTATATGTTTCATCAAGGGCTACAATACCTGGAAATTCAGAAATTATTTTACTTATTTTGTCTTTTGTGAATTGATTGCCTGTGGGATTGTTTGGAGAACATAAAAACAGTAACTTGTCTTTTTTTGGTTTAATATTTGATAGAATATAATCAGGATTTATATCGTATTCAGGTGGAGGAGTTAGAAATAATTCAGTTACATCGCCACCCTGAACTTTTACCGCGTGTTCGTACATGGGATAGGTTGGATAAACTATAGCTGCAGAATAACCTGCAGTAATTGTTAATCGGACCATTAAATCAATTATCTTATCTCCACCATTACCTACAATAACTTGGTTTGGGTTAAGTTGATAATCATAAGATAATAAATCACACAATGATTCACAATAATCTTCCGGATAAACTCTAGGATCGATTCTACCAGCAACTTGCTTTATTAGTTTTGTAATTAAATTCTCAGGAAAAGCTAGATTCTCATTTAATCCTACACGAACCTTAACTTTATGTTTTATTTTATCTGGCATGAATCCTCCTTTGCCTTTAAATGGATCATTAATCATCTCAGATAGATCAATTATTTTTTCTTTCAAAGTAATCCCACAAGTCATTTTTACATTTCAAATTGATTCATATTTATCCTTTACATTCAATTGTGAAACATTATTTCTTACGTATTCTAATGTTATATAATTTAGCTAAAGAAAAATTCTATCAAGAAAGTGAAAATTTAATTATAGACATGCTCAAAATACTTTTGAAAGAAAAATCTTCAATTACTCTATGAAAAGATTAAACATCAATTTATCTTCAGAATGGTTTCGGTTATTAGTGAT
>JAUVZH010000332.1 GCA_030602675.1 Candidatus Heimdallarchaeota archaeon
ATTGGTTAGCTGCCAGAAAGCTTGTTCATTTATTCATACATAAAAATGAACTATTCAATAAAATTGATTTGTCAGCTGATTGCTTACAAGAGCAGAATGTAGATGTTACAGAGCTAAGACGTTTAGTTGAGTTACACCTGAGACAGTATGTTTCTTGGGAATTATCAAAGGAAGAGAAGAACAAGTTCATTCTTTGCACTCTTTGCCACCTTCTACGTCAATACAAGCATCTGGGGCAATTAGATTTACTAACAGCTGTTAAGGGGTTTTTTGTTTTCATGGGGAGAATCTACCAGCTACCTCAAGATGAATTACAACAAAAAATGGAAGAAGTCATTACTAAACTGCAATTAAATGAACAAAAGATAATTGGTGCGAACAAAACAATCGAACAGAAACCAATATTAGAATTACTTGAAGCAATTACAACAAACAATTCATCTTTACCATCTATGAATTCTTTTGATAAAAAAGCATCTCTCGAATTTCTTATGTCTGTTTGGAAAGCAAATCCCCACTTAGAAACGAAAACTGCTGAGGAGATTATCGAATTACGAAAAAAAGCAAGAAGAATTGTGAAAGAGAGAAGATTTCTTCTCGAGACTATTTGGGAACAGAATGAAGTCTTTCGTCCATACTTAGCTGTAGAATTACTGGAAGAATTGAAGAAACAAGACCAAGAAGGAACAAATAACTTTGACTTAAAATCAATTGAACAGACATCTGATATTCACTCTGAATCTAAAAAATTTATTCCAACATTCGATTTGGAAACTACAGACGAAAATGGAAATTTAGTTCTTGAACCATACAGACAAGATTGCCAAGAATGTATGAAAACCATAGAAGTGACCAAATGCCTTGAAAAAACCGAAATTGTAGAACAAGCAATCAAGAAAGGTAGAGAAGCTATTCGAAAGCTTTGGAACGAACGAGAGGATTTACGACCATGCATAGCAAATGAATTGAAATTAGTATAAGATTTTTTCTAAACAATATTTATTAACTACTTTTCAAATAAATAGTCTGTGGGGTAGAAATGAATTACATGCCTAAGTTCGATAAAGAATCTTTTTTTAACAAAGATACCTTCAATATACTGTTCCTAATCTTCGGTTATTTAGTTAGTATTGGTTGTGCAGCTTTCGGTATCTTTGGTTTAACTGAAAGTATCGCTCCTTTAGATTATTTCATTTTTGGGTTTTTTGTTTCTATTGGTGTTGGGTTTTTTGGTTTTACACTATACTTTACATATTTTTTTGTTGCTATCAATCGAATTCAAAATCTCTGCGAACAGCTCAAAAATGAAGAAAAGGTTGATGAGTTATTAACATTGATTGATAAAGGACGATTTATTGAATTGCCAATAAATTCTTTAGGAGAGCTTGAAAAAAAAGCAAGGAAAGCAGTACCAAAATTAATTGGTCTTCTCAATCATAGAAGAGATTTAGTTCGAAATAATTGTGCTGTAGCACTTGGTTTGATAAAACACAAAGATGCAATCCCTCACCTCTTAGATATTGTTAAAACTGATTCTAATGTAGATGTTCGAACTACAGCATTATTTTCTTTAGACCATATTTCTCCCAAGGTTTTCAGAGACAATCTATCAGACATTCTTGATACAGTCCGAAAGATAGATGATTTTGATGACTTTGTGCTTTTTTTGATTAATCTCTGTATACTTGATGTACAAGAGGTTGAACCAATTGTTCAATCAAAGATAAACAATACCAACAATGACAATGAATTATTCCTTTACCATTTCTGTTTAACACTTCTTCATGGAATCAATAGTGATTCCATGCAAACAATGGATGAAATATATACTTATGGCAAGTTAAAAAGAAGAAAGAAGAAAGGAAGGTATCTTAGGCAATGTCGTTACCTTATTTTTAGGGAGAAAAATAAGAAACGAAAGAGAAAACCAAAAACAGAATTAGAACATGTAATGTCTAAATCAGAACTACATAAAGAAGAAATTATTGGGGCTATTCAAACCAACATGAAGCAACAAAACGTGAATCAGAAACATAAATTTAGACAAAATTTACTACTTGCTATTATTACACCAATTATTGCTGGTATCTTTATGATTATTGGTATAGTACTCACTTTCAAATAAGGTTTAATTGGTTAAAAATAGGTAAGTGATTGGAAAGGGAGCAATACTCTTTCTTTCAAGATTTTTCTAAATAGCAAATTTTTATAATTCTAAAAGCAAATTACCATTTATGTTATACGTAGTTCTCGCCTTAATTATTGGTTCCATTTTTGGTGTGCTGAGTTTTGCGGTTACTTGGTTAAGCAAGAAAGAGTTTACACCAGCTGTTGCGATTGTTGGTGCAGCAGGTTTAGTTGGTGGGTTCCTTGCTTCACTCATCTTACTTGTGTTTTCCATGCCAGTTGCTGGGACAATTCTTCTAATGTGCCTATTGGTAGGAGGGATACTCATCATTGCACTATCAAGATTATTTGTGAGTAATTTCGGAAGGATAGGTAGGTCGATAACTGGAGTAGCGACACTCGTTGTAGCGGGCATTCTCTTACTTACTGCTTCCTACTTCAGTTTGAGTAGCATGATTTGGCGAGGGTACGACACCGCTAAGTATTTCGATTCGATCATTGAGTTTCCAGATGATAAAATGCCTTTTAACACTATAATTGATGGTGAAAACTTACGAGTAGTTGATAGTGATTTAGCAGAAAAGCTGATCTTACAATCATCGCCTTTTGGTAGCAATACTTTGATCCAAGAGCTCCATGTTGGCAAAGTAAATGGTACATTAATGTGGATAGGAGTGATAGGAACGGATTCAATAATGGTTGGCAGTGATAATCTGGACCGGAAGCGGAATTCCATTTTCGGATTTGCAGGTGTAGACTTAACTGATCCCTCACAACCAGTTGTTGAAATTCGTCAACCTTTCAAAGTAGGTCATTATCTTACAAGGCAAAAAATGCTTAATCGAATAATTTGGAAACTTAATCCTAACTACCGAGCTGGAATGAATAGCTACTTTTCCATGAATGACGAAGGGCAAATGCGCTTACTTGTTCCTTATTCGATTTCCAATAGCTGGCGAATAGAGAAAACAAACAATTTAGCAATGACGACATATTTAGAAATATTAGGTGGCGTTCTTGAGTTTGATTCTGAAGGTAATTTGATAAAGGATTATACTGAACTCACAACCTTGCCTGATTATGCTCGAATACAATGCTATTCTGAGGACTGGTTAGAGTTTAATATAAATAAATGGGGTAGACACAGAAAGGGTGACCATGAATTTGCCTATTGGTTTACAACAACAGAACAGCTTGGTATCTCTTGGTATGATGATGTTCGAGTAATTTATGATGCTAATACTGGAGAAACATCTCAGTATGTTATGCTTACTCAACCAGAATCTGAGAGTGAATTATTACGAGGAGCTATTAAAGCAAACGCTACAGGAATTTATTTCTTTGATTGGGCAGATCTAACACCAAAACCTAAAGACACATTAAATGCTGTTAACCACTGTGGTTCTGCTCTTGATAAATTACTGACTACTGCTCATGAGTACATACCAATTTTACCACTATTATTCCCTATTACTGACACTTATGGAAGTATGAGAGATTACGCATACATAGTTCCTATTCAATATGAACGACAAAGTTTTGGTGGAATAGCAATAACGAATCCGTATGATCCAACGAATACCTACACTTGGGTTGAGATTGCTGAGACATATGATACTGTAGATTCAGTGTTAGAACGGGCTATTGAGAACTATTTAGTGATGTTAGGAGAAGAAGATCCTACGATAGTCGATTACACAGAAACATTAGTTATCGATGAAGTCACATCATTCGAGAAAGATGGAAATACAATATTTGTCGCATATGGGAACTTGACATACATACCAGATAATGAAACAGATCCAATAAGCGAAAATAACACAGTTTGGTTTACTCA
>JAUVZH010000122.1 GCA_030602675.1 Candidatus Heimdallarchaeota archaeon
ACAAGTTCTTCTACAATATATTGTATTACTGGTTTTTTTGCTACAGGCAACATTTCTTTTGGTTGCGATTTGGTTGCAGGAAGCAACCTTGTTCCTAATCCCGCTGCTGGGATTATACCTTTCAACATTTTTCACATCCAAATTTTATCAAGTTGCAATCTTAATGTCTGCAAAGATTACTATCAAGTAAATTCTCAACAAAAATTCCTTATAAATAGCTAAAAAATGAAATACAAAATATGTTTTGAAAAATAAGAAAAAAGGAACATCTAAAAATTAGATGTCTCTTGAATCATAATTTTTATTTGAATCTCGATTATTTGGATGGAAGAACTCAATAATCTTTTCGGAAATACGCTTTAATTCTCTTTTTGGATTTGGGAAGTTTTTCAAAAGATCCCAACCAATATCTAATGATTCAAAGATACTTCGATTCTCATCCCTACCTTGGTTGATGAATTTTCCTTCAAACTCATCAGCAAATTGAAGGAATCGATGGTCTTCTTCAGTCAAAGATTCTTCACCGACGACTGCAACAAGGTTACGAAGGTCAATACCTCTAGCGTATGCATAGTATAATTGATCTGCAAGTTCTCTATGGTCTCTACGAGTTAATCCCTTGCCAATGCCTTCTTTCATAAGACGACTTAGTGATGGACCTACATTTATTGGAGGATAAATTCCACGTCTATGTAATCCTCTATCTAACAAAACTTGACCCTCTGTAATGTATCCAGATAAATCTGGTACTGGATGAGTCATATCATCATTTGGCATTGAAAGGATAGGCATCTGTGTAATTGTTCCCTTTCTACCCTTAATACGACCAGCTCTTTCATAAATGGATGCTAAATCGGAATAGAGATAGCCAGGATAACCTCGTCTACCAGGTACTTCTTCTCTAGCAGCGCCAATCTCTCGGAGTGATTCTGCATAGTTTGTCATATCTGTTAGAATTACTAGCAAGTGCATATCGCATTCAAAAGCGAGATATTCTGCAGCAGTTAAAGCTAATCTTGGAGTAATAATACGTTCAATTGCTGGATCATCAGCTAGATTAAGGAAGAGAACTACTCGATCAAGAGCTCCGCTCTTTTCGAATTCATTTCTAAAAAATTGTGCTTCTTCTGCAGTAATGCCCATTGCTGCAAATACTACAGCGAAATCCTTTTCTTGACCTAACACTGCTGCCTGTCTTGCGATTTGTGCAGCAACTTCGTTATGTGGAAGTCCGCTTGCAGAAAAGATAGGCAGTTTTTGACCACGAATAAGAGTAAATAATCCATCCAATGTTGTTATTCCTGTTTGAATAAACTCTCGAGGATATTGTCTTGCATATGGATTTATTGGCGAACCTGAAATAGGCAACTCAACTTCTGGTATAATAGGAGGTTGTCCATCAATAGGCTCACCTCTACCAGAGAAAATTCTACCGAGTAAGTCACTTGACACAGGAAGTTTCATTGTTTCTCCTATGAATTGAATTGTTGTTTGATCAACATCCATTCCAGAAGTTCCTTCAAAAAGCTGGACAACAGCTATATCCCTTGAAACTTCTAGTATCTGCCCAGAGCGTTCTTCACCAGAAGGAAGTTTTATTCGAGCTATTTCGCCGTAGGAAACTCCTGCTTTGCCTTTCAAGTCAACAAATAATAAAGGACCAGATACTTCAGTTGCTGTTTTAAAAATTCTTTTTGATAATGTTTCTGGAGTTATTTTTGATGGTGTTTGTGTCATTTCTATCGCTCCTAATCTTTCTTCAAATCAGTCATCATTCGACCGCTGATACGGTCAACAATATCATCAGCATGGAGAGCATCAATTTCTGCTAGAATTCCTGCAAGCTCACCTTCTGCTTTTTCGTTTGGTATGTATTTCATACGTGTTATTTTATCAATGATTGGCAAATTCATCATTTCAGGAAGTTTTACTCCTTGATTATACAACTCTCGCATTTTATTATAAAAGTCAATAATCACTTTGAGCATTAACCATTGTTTCTGAATTGTTGAAAAACTGTCAACTTCATTGAAAGCATTTTGTTGCAGAAAGTCTTCTTTAATCATTCTTGCTGCTTCCAGAATAATCTTTTCAGATTCAGGAAGAGCTTCAGGACCTACAAGCTGCACAATATCCTCTAACTCCTTATCCTTTTGGAGTAGAGCCATTGCTTCAGATCTATATCTTAAGAAGTTTGGATTAACTTCTTTTGAAAACCAAGGACTTAATTCATTAGTATAAAGTGTATAAGATACTAAGTAATCAATCGCTGGAAAGTGCCTTCTTGCTGCTAAATCCTTACTTAGAGCCCAGAAGACTTTAGTAATTCTTAAAGTGTTTTGAGTAACTGGTTCAGAAAAATCGCCACCAGGAGGGCTTACTGCGCCGGTAATTGTGATTGATCCTTGTCTTTCCTCAGTACTAAGAGTTTTTACTCTGCCAGCTCTTTCGTAAAATTGTGCGATTTTACTGGCGAGATAAGCTGGGTAACCAGATTCACCAGGCATTTCTTCTAACCTACCTGAGATTTCCCTCATAGCTTCTGCCCAACGAGAAGTACTATCAGCCATTAATGCAACATCGTATCCCATATCTCTATAGTATTCTGCCAAGGTCATCCCTGTGTAAACACTTGCTTCTCTAGCAGCTACAGGCATATTACTTGTGTTTGCTATCAAAATAGTTCTATTCATTAATGGTTCACCGGTATTTGGATCTATCAATTTAGGAAAATCTTCAAGGACGTTGGTCATTTCATTTCCTCTTTCACCACAACCAATGTAGACTACAATTTGGGCGTTAGACCATTTAGCTAATTGGTGCTGAGAAACAGTTTTTCCTGTTCCAAATCCTCCGGGAATTGCACTTGTACCTCCCTTAGCAATTGGGAAGAAAGTGTCAAAAACCCTCTGTCCGGTAAGTAGTGGGATAGTTGGTTCTAAACGTTCTTTAATTGGACGACCAAAACGAACTGGCCATTTTTGAAGCATTGGAACGTTTTTTTCACTTCCATTATTTTTTACTTTGAAAATTGGGTCATTAATTGTATAATCGCCAGCTTTAACGATACTTGAGATTGTTCCTTGAACACCAGGTGGAACCATAACTCTGTGGGATACAACTGGTCCTTCTTGAACAGTTCCTATAATATCTCCTGTAACTACTTTTGCTCCTTTTGCAACTGTTGGAACAAAAGGCCATTTCTTATCATATTCTAAAGGAAGAGTAACTACTCCTCTTCGTATGAAATCATCTTTAGTTTGCTCTAAAATTAAGGGTAAGGGACGTTGAATTCCATCATAGATTTGACCTATTAATCCAGGAGCCAATTCAGCACTTAAACCTGCTCCAGTTCCTATGACTTTTTCATTCGGTAAGAGACCATCCGTTTCCTCATATACCTGGATTGTGCAAACTTCCCCTTGTATTCTGATAATCTCGCCAATAAGTCCTTCATCGCCAACTTTACAAACTTCATACATTGAACTTCCTAGCATCCCATCTGCTTCAACTACGGGGCCAGAAATTCTTAGAATCTTTCCAATTCTTTCTGTTGACACTATACATAACCTCTTGGTATTTTGATATTAGGTCTTTTTATTAGTTAGGAAGGTTTTTGGAATTGTTATTTTGTTAATCCAAACAATGCTCTAACACAGAGTTCATGAAAAATAAGTTACATAAAAAAGCTTTGTCAATTAAATGAAATAAAAAATGGTGAAAATGATAAAATATTATCAAATTCAACTGTAAAATTGATTTAACAACCAATTGTAAATAAGGAAATTAAGAGGTTTTAAAGAATTCAGAGAAAACGTCTTCTTCCTCTTCTGGTTTATCACCCGCAGGAGCTCCTTCTTCCATTGTTAGCTCTTCTTCATCGGGTTCATCAGCAGCGCTTTCAATTACCTTACAGAAATCAGAATGTAATTTAATTGGAATGGGTATTTGAGAGTCTAGTAATTCTACTGTGACTTCTTCTCGACCAACATCGATACGATTGATCTTTGCACGACTACCTTTGAAGGGACCGCTGATAATTTCAATAATATCGTTTACATGCAATCCTTCTATGGTTGGTTTTGGTACTAGAAATCCTTCTAACTCAGTTATTTCTACTTCGCCAACAACTCTACTTCTTACATGGGGTATTCCAATAATTGCTTGATCTACATATTCAATATTATCTGATTCAATGAAAATATAGCCACGTAAAGCTTCAGGAACAAGTAAAGAAAATATGCCAATTTTTTTATTTTCAATTTTCTTCCTAATGTGTTTTGCAATAGTTTTTTCTTGACCAATAGTTGCTCGTAAAGTCCAAATAGTCATGTTCATACCATTCCTATAATTTCAACCGCACTTGTAAGATATATTAATCTTTTTTTAAAACCTTATAAAATCTATCCTTAAATAAAGTTGGAGAAGATAAATTCTTTTTGTTGCAAATAAGTGAATATTTGAACAGAAAATGAATTCATAAAATAGATTAATTTATCTCTGAAGTTTTATGGTAGAATAACTGTGAACAAGATGTGAATTATGTAACCTACTAAACCGACAAGTAAGATACCTATGGCGGTAATTCTGACAGTTAGCCAAATTTCCTTTCGGTCTGGTCTTTTACTGTGAATTAGCAGACGTCTGCTTCTTGTAAAGAATTCTCCGATGTTCATTCAATTTCACTCCATGTTCTGTTCACAGAAGTGTTTCTGTAAATCTAAGAGTTAATCTGAAAAGAGGACTATTACTTTAAAATCTTTTGTCAAAATTCGAGTTTATGAAAATCTAACTAATGGTCAACAATGACCAGTTGCTTAATAGTTTCTGACCATTCTAATTACAATTAATGTGTGTAAACATATCTTTAACAATTATTAAATATTCAACCAATATTGAATGCATGGAGCAAAAAGCAATATGTCTGCTACAACAGAAAATGAAACATCGGTGATTACAAGCAATCAGAGTCTCGTTGACGACAAACCTTCGATAAAAGAGGTTCTTAAGAACAAACCATTTATGGTTCTGTTTGGTGCTCAATTTATAGAAAATGTTGGCAGAGCAATATCCGGATTAGCATTAGAGTTTTTCATATGGGAATTGACTAGGAGTCCTCTTAAAATGGGCATCCTTGCTATTCTATGGTTATTACCCTTTGTAATTATTGCTCCATTTGCAGGTGTTTACACTGATAGATTAGATCAAAGAAAGATAATGTTTTGGTCTAACGTTTTAAGCATGATCGCTTCTATAGGATATGTGATTATTTATTTGCTTAGAAACGTGTTAACATTTACAAGAACATATTGGCTGGTTGTAAGTGAGGGACGAGCTATACATGTTACAGAAATAAATTATGGTTGGGTAATATGGCCACTCTTTATTTTAGCCTTCCTTAATTCTGCATCAGCAGCATTCTTCTTCCCAGCAAGAAGTGCTTATACAAGATTAATAGTGAAGAAAAAGAATTTACTAATTGCTAATTCAATTGGTTCAACAGTTTTTCAAATTGCTACAATTGTTGGATTTGTTATTGCAGGTGTTTTAGCAGCAATTAGTTATCTTACAAGTTTTATCTTTGATGCTTCAACATTTTTAGTCTCAGGATTACTAATTTTAGTGGTAATAAGAATTGGTCAGAAACCGCCCAAAGTGGAACGAGAGAAATCAAAGTCTCTAAAAGTAGAAATGAAAGGTATAATTAAAGACATGAGAATTGGTTATAGAACAATTAGAGATTATCCAAAGATATCATACATGCTTGTAATCTTCTCAGCAATTACCTTCACTTTCGGAGCAATCAATGTTTTATTTATTGTGATACTGCAAGGAGAAATGGGATTAAATCAAATGTGGTATGGAGCCCTTCAAGGTGTAATGGGCGCTTCAGGGATTATTACTGCAATAGTATTAATGAGTATGGGGAAAATAAAACGCAAAATACTACTCTTGAATGTTGCTTTTCTCTTAGCAACTATTGCTATGTATTTATTTGCAGTAATTAGAAATCCATGGGGTATGGCAGCTATATTATTGTCTTTTGGAATTGTTATTGTATGTATTAACATACCAGCTTCTACATTAATACAAGAGACAGTGCCATATGAAAAGCAAGGCAGAGTTTTTGGTACACAGCAATTAGTACAAGGTATTGCTCAATTGATTGGGATGGGTATTGTTGCGATAATTGCTGAATATGTCTTACCAATGATTACTTTATTAGTTAGTTCGGGAATATTGACAATCGTAATAGCATTAGGGTTCATTTATTCAGGAAGAAAAGGATTACTAGGAAAAGACTATGATGAAAATGGTGAAGTAAAAGAAGCGAAAATAAATAATATAAACAAACAACTAGAAGATTCAGAAATTTCCATTGAGAAACCAAAACCAAGCTCTTTTACAGCTGGAGATTCATCAATAGAATAAAAATAAAATGGAAGTAATATGAGAATTGAGAGAAAATCTCAAAGCTCATATTTTACTGGAATGTTTCTAAACCTAAATCTAGGTCTTCTTCAAAATCAATATCTAATCCAAGAGCATTAGAATCTTGTATGTTTGATAGAATGTATGGACTTCTTACACCACTTACAACAATGGTAGCACGAATTATTCCTTGTAGGTCAGGATCAATCAACACACCGAATTTAACAATAATGTCAGTGCTTAATTGATCTGTAACTGCACGAATAACTTCCTCAGTTTGTTTGAGATTCAAATCTTTGCCACCAGTGATATTTAGTAGAACGCTTTTTGCAGTTCTAATATCAATATCCAACAATGGGTTACTCAAAGCATCCTCTACAGCTTCTTTCGCTCTATTATCAGGACTATCAGATTCACCTAAGCCAATAATTGCTGCACCACCTTCTCCGAGAACTCTTCGGACATCTGCAAAGTCAACATTAACATCACCAGGTCTGTTAATGAGCTCAGTTAGACCTGTGACAGCTCTAATTAGTATTTCATCAGCAACTAGGAAGGCTTCTTTAAGGGATAAGTCTGGGACAATTTCAATTAGCTTCTCATTAGGAACAACAATGGTTGTATCACTGCTTTCATATAGACGTCTCAAACCTTCTCGAGCGTTTTGAGCTTTTATTCGTCCTTCTACATCAAATGGTAAAGTGCAAATTGAAACAGTTAGAACACCTAAGTTTTTGGCTAATCTGGAAATTACTGGAGCTGCGCCTGTTCCAGTACCACCACCAAGACCACAAACAATGAAACACATATCTACTTGAGAAAGTATGCCCTTAATTGTCTCACTTGATTCTTCTGCTGCTTCAGCACCTATTTGTGGATCGTTACCTGCACCAAGACCTCTGCAAAGTTCTCGTCCAAGAAGCATCTTCTTGTGACTACGAGAATAAAGCAATTGTTTTGAATATGTATTAGCATAAAGTGTAATATCACGTACAATACCTGTTTGATTCAATATAGTAATATAGTTATTAACTGCACCACCT
>JAUVZH010000110.1 GCA_030602675.1 Candidatus Heimdallarchaeota archaeon
AAAATCCTGGATCATTATTTGTTGAAGCTGGGATTTTGACCGAGGAAGAGTTTGAGAAGATTGAAGCTCAAAAACCAATGGGTGAATACTTACCCGGGATCTTTGAAGCAGTTGAACTTCCCTATGTTCTTGTTGAAGAGAAAAATGATATCAAGAAAATCGAAGAAGCATTTTCTATGGCTTATGAAAAATCCATTCCTTTTGGAATTTTTATTTCACCTAAATTTTGGGAGCAAAGTGAATATAACCTGAGCAAACCAGATGAGGAATCCTATCCTATCAGAAAATTTGCTGTTGTTTTAGGTAAAGCAAGTACAACTATCACAGAACCCAAAATTGCTAGGTACAGGGCAATTCAAGCATTAACAAATCATCTTACAAATAAAATCGTAATTAGCAATATCGGTGTTCCAAGTAAGGAATTATTCAAATTATCTGACCAACCATCAAACTTCTACATGTTAGGTAGCTTTGGTATGGCATCAGCAATTGGTTTAGGAATAGCATTGGTAAAAGAAAGCGAAGTCATTGTTATTGATGGAGATGCAAGCATTCTAACAAATCCAAATATTCTTGGTACTATAACAAAAGAAAGGAATTATTGTAATAACCTAACTGTTCTTTTAATGGACAATGGAGCTTGTGGGTCCACAGGCAATCAATTAACTTCTGCTTATGGTAAAATTGATCTCGAATTATTAGCTAGAGCCTATGGATTCGATAACACTCATAAAGCCTACGAACCTGAAGAAATTAGTAACATCTACAAGAAGAAAAGCTATGGTCCAAGATTACTTCATATTATACTCAAACCAGGCAATGCAGATGTTGAAAATATCCCCTTATCAGCAATTAAAATTAAAGAGCGATTTATGAATGCAATCAGAATGATAAAATAGAAATTTGTCAAATCTATTTCTTTCGTTTCTTTGGTGGTATTTTCGAAGCGTATTGATATGATTTATCTAACCATTTCTCAAACTCCGGTATATTACCAAAAATTTGATCATTGATAACCAAATACTCTCTCATCTTCTTACCTTCTAATGGTTCAAAATGCTCAATATCGTTGTATTGGTCTTTTATCAATTCTCTATCTTTTTCTGGTAATCTCAAAAAGATAGTATCTTCAAAGACACCAACAAACATATTTCCATTAGCAAAATAAGCTTGACTACTAAACATCCTTCTCTTTGTAACATTATGAAAGTTTAACATTATATCAAGCAATTCTTCAAGCTCTATTGATGATTTTTGCCATTTTGGATTCAATCTATCCACCAAAGATTCTATTAAAATCCTTCTGTTAATGTTGGTTCTTGTAATGGGAACCATTTATCCAATAATGTCTTTTCATCTGCTTTGGCATTCTTTAACCAACCAAATGCTTCCAAATCATCTGTTAGAAGAACACCGTAAACCAAAGATGATAGACCTTCAATTGTCATCTCTAATTCTGCTTCTTCTTTACTTATTACTACTTTGAGTTTTCCATCTTTAGCATTAATAAGATATGCTTGATCATTTTCAGGAATTTGTTTATCAATGACTTTAATAATTATCTGTGCATTCATAGAAACATCAATGTCATCAAGTGTACTTTTCACATCTATTATTCTTGCTTGCCAAATGTTCATTGGATTTAATTCAGTCATGTAGTAACCTTGTAACCAAGGATACATCATAGATTGGTTTGAGTAGATTGGCAAACTAGCCTCAACAATTTGATGTGAATGAAGATATAAGTAATTATACAAAGCATGTCGACTTTTTGGAGTTAGAGTATGTATTTCAGATACTCGAAGTTTTCCTTCTTCTGTCCAATCAAAACCCCTGCTGAAACCCTTAGATGAATACTTCATTACACCTTCAGGTTTTCCATTTTTATTAAAAGTAACTACAAACCATCCTGGACTGGGATGATCATATTCTTTCCATCGTTTTTCGCTTCGTTTTACAGATCCATGAATTGTATTAACAATTTTGTTGTGAATTTCTTTGTAATATTTGAAACCTTTTTCATGAGATAATCTCTTTACAGAATATCCTTCAGGCAAATTTTTCCAACGACTGAAGTATTTTGGATCGAATTTCATTGTTACGAAAGGTGAAATATTTACATAACCATAAGCAGCATAAAATGTATCTATAAAGGGATATAATGTTGAAACATCGAAATTCTCTTTTTTCATTTTTTCAAGCAAATAGTTCATAATTTCTTTTACATATCCTTTTCTTCTATACATGGGATCAGTGACAACCATAGAAACACCACCCATCTTAACCCACTTCCCACGAATATTTTGATTAAAATTAATAAATCGAATATTGGCTCTAACTTTTCCATCTGCTTCGATACAAAAATTCTCATCATAAGTAAGTTCATATCGTTTTTGCAATCTTTCCATATGTTCCTTTGGATCGTAACCATAACTTATTGCAGTTATATTTAGGATATCTTCAAAATCTTCTTTGGTTGCTTGACGTACTTTCAGCTATCTCATCCTCAATTCATTTATTCTTCAAATCTTTGAATCTCTTGATGCCTTGTCCCATAGTTCACTTGCGCTCAATCTAAACATCTGGGCTTTTTCTTCTAAGAACCCATATACTGTGCCATGTTTAGCACCTTCAAGAAGCAAATGAATTGCATCTCTAGCTACTTTTAGTCTTTCATATGGACCTATGATTCCCACAGTATTGCCAAATACAGAGATTCTTGTGCCGGTAGTTTCTTCTATTACCCTACGTGTTCTACCCTCTTTTCCAATGATTCTCCCTCTTATTCTCTTTAGTTTATTTGGATTAGTTCCCACAACAGTTTTCATATTGATTATCTCCAAATACATGTCTTCATCTATTAATGAAAATGCTATTTGTGGATTGAATCCTCTTCCAACAGCATGTACAATGTCCCTTGCTTTAATTACCAAAAACGGATCCTTTATATCTGGTTTAGAGCTTATGAAGACTTCGCCAGAGCCACTATCAATTTTTACTTCTACTCCAGCAAGTTTCTCTAGTCGATTTTTAACTCTTCCATTTGGACCAATAAGAGCACCGATACGAATGTTTGGAATTGTTACGATGAATGTACTAATATCTTCCTGAGATTCAAAATCCAAATATTTAATCCTCCTAAAAAAAATTCATTTCTTTACTCTTTAATGATTTTGCATTGCTATTATTTATCGATTTTTTAGTCCTACTACATTTCAAATGCAAGCACTTTATTTGATGGTGGTTCTCCTACAAGTTTTTCATATAATTTCTCAGGTTTTTGCACTTTTGCACCTCGAGAATAAAAGTATCTTGTAATGTTCTTTATATCTCTAAAGAGAAAGATCTCTGCATAAGGATGATCAAGCAAAACTGCTTGAGAAATATCTATGAAATAAACTTTAGGGGTATAAATCATATTATATTCTGAAAGGTCAGCATGAACTAATCTTGCTTTTGTGTAAAGCTTCCTCAAGTTACTCAATACTTCTTTATATGTTGCTTGTGGATCATCTATTTCGCATTCTTTCATAATTCTGTAAGGCAAACTCTTTTCGCCAATAAACTCCATAACAACCACATCTTTGAGATTATAGATTGGCTTAGGTACAGAAACTTCTGCTTTATATGCCCGAGATAAATTCTTAAATTCCTTTCTTGCCCAAGCATATACTAACGAACGTTGATCTCTTTTGATTTTAGCGAATCGGGGGTCACCAATAATGTATATCTGTAATCCTTTGAAGATATTTGTTGAAGTGCGGTAAATTTTTATTGCTAACTCAGACCCGTCTGGTGCATAACCGTGATAAACATTTGCTTCCTTTCCTGTTGATATTACTCCAGTCATGTTTTCAATGATTTTTCTTTTTCGCAAATTAAATAGAGTAGTTCGAGTTTCTACATCCAAAACTGATTCTGCAACTTTTAATGCATCACTATCTTTTGTTTTGATTTTCATAGCATCAATTTTTTCTATTTGAAGTCTATCAGCATTTACTAATTCTTTTAGAATTTTGCTATCAGCATCTTCAATTTCAAGTAATGGTTTTTCTTCAAATTCCTCATCTTCTTGTTCTTTTGTTTTCTTCTTCTTTGCCAGAGTTATCCTCTCCAAACCATTGCTTCTTACTGTTATTACTTATTCATTTACATTAATAACTAAATAGTATGTCATTTAATAAAATAAAACTTCAGAGAAATAAAATTGAAAAGAAAAGGTGATAATTGCTAAAAGAAGTCTAATCTAATGAAATATAACCTTTCTTTTCAAGCCATTCTGCTTGATTTCTTCTGTAACGATATACTAAATCTGCTCTGGTATCTTCCTGCAAACCATACCAAGGCATAACACTTACAATATCATTTTGCCTTGTCCAAAGTCTTTTACGATATTTCCCAGGGATTCGAACAACTCTTGTGTGTCCATCTGTGCATCTGACCAATAGTCGATCTGCACCTAGAATTTGAGTTACTATACCTAGTACTTCTCCTTGCTTTGGCAAACGTACTCTAACGTACTCTACTTGTCCTTGTGTACCAACTGTTTTTATTGATACACTGGGATCATCATCAGTTTTTCTTCTACGTTTTGTTTGACCTTTTTTTGGTTTAGGTTTTTTAGTTTTTTTAGGAGTACTTAAATTTTCCACATTCCTGCTATTTTATTATGATTAAAACCTAGTTGTGCTACTATCACTAAAAAGTCTTTGGATAAAATAGTTTGTTTTTTTATAAATTAACACTTTCTAAAGTTAATTTAGTGTTCTTCGTTAAATATGACAGAAAATTTTTTTATTATATACTGATGAGGTAAATATTTTTAAAAGAAAAATCAGTTATATACAAATTGTAATTCCATGATAGGGGAATTTATAAAAAAAATTAAGGTCGTATGAGGGTAATTCATTGCCTAATAGGGAATTCGTTTCGGTAAATGGGAATTCTTTAGATGAGAATATCTACTTAAGTAAGATACTTCTTTTTACAAAAGATGCTCATCAAATTGCCGAACAATTGATGGAATATTCTGAATCCACTGTCAGTACAAATTGCATCAATACTATTGGTATGTATCCATTAATTTCAAGAATTGAAACCCCTCTTGGTATGTTATGCATGTCTATTTGGATAATAAGCGACGATGAACGATTCGAACAGTTTCGAATGGCATATTATTCAGGTGCTTCGCATTCAATCATCTTGAACAGGAATCAAGAGGAGTACAATAGCTTAGATGATTTGTATTTAATTACTCCACAAGGTGTTCCAATAACCATTCTTACTATAGCTCAAGACCAAAGCAATTTTAATTACCTTCCAGCTAGCCTTTCTGAGCATGAAAACAGGAGAGCTATCTATTTCAAAACTATTAATGATTTATCTTTACTCTCCACGATCTTTAATGAAATAGGGCAAAAACTCGCTGATGACATAAGATCTGGTGAATATCAAACATTTACTCCTCAATTAGTTAAACCATCAAAAATCTTCAAACTTTATAACAAGAAATCTTTTGATAAAGTTCAAGATTTAGTTAATAGATTAGGTTATAATCTTCAGGAATCAGGTGTGGTGACTTTAACTAAAGATATCTACACTTTTGATATAGACTTCTACAGAAATCAGGTTAAAGCAAATATTACTAGCTGTCTTTCTTGCGACAAACAGTGCAAACATTATAGAAAGCTATGTGTTATCGAAGAAGATCAAGGATTTTCCAATTTTGTTCATTTTGATAATTTGAGAGCTTTGGCGATTCTTTATTCAATTCATGATGGTAGCTTTGCTTCTTTAACTGGAGAAAGACCAAGAGAGAACATTCAGTATCAACTTCAGAAATTGAGATTATTATATGAGGTAAATTGCCCGCATTTTAAAGAAGAACAGAAGTTTCAAGAAAAAAATAAAAAATCCAAGAAAAATAGAAAAAGAAAATTACATTTGACTTAGTTTTTATCAAGTTTCTTCTTTTTTGATATTAATATTTTCTTTGAGTTTATCCATGCGTATTAACAAAGAATCATATATGTTATGGTTAATTGATAATTAATATTAGATTTAATTATTAACTGTAAATATGTAGTTGGTGAAGTTAATGAGTCTTCAAAGAGAGAACGTAATTCCATTTGTAGTAGATTCAAGAAGTAATGAAATACCATTGGAAGCAGAATTCGCTTATGTTGTTGGTGTTGTAGGTGATAAATTAAAGAAAGGGGGATTTTTCAAAAGGTCAAAAGAACGTCTTACACAAGTATCAAAATTCTATTGGCGAGTAGTAGTTGATACGATTAATCACAGAATTGTATTAGTAGATTCCTTAGGATTATATGGTGGAGGAACTGGAGTACAAGATTTATCACTATCAAATGTTTTTGCTCAATTAAAAGCTCTACAAGATGCTTCTACATTGAAAGCCTATGTTGAAAGTTTACATGAAGCAAATTCTATTCTCATACTCGAGACTACTAATTATCCATTGTTTAGTCAGGATTTTACTCGATCAACTATTGATCTAGTAAGAAAAACAGTTACTGATAGTATGATTGATACACCGCTTATTCTACCAACATTTGATCAAACTATAAGTCAGGAAATTATTGACTTGTTAAATGAAACTCCTAGATTTACAGAGGTACAAGATCAACTACAAGAGTTAGCTCATTATTGGTTATCAGAGATAAACTCTCAAATTGAAAATATAGAAAGAAATTTCGCAGGTCGATTATCACGAATACAAAATGAAGTAGAAAACAGAGTTCAAAGCTATAAAGAAAAGATGGATGAAACAATAGATACAAATCTTGAAAGAGCAAATCAAGCAGTATTCAGAGAGCTATCTAAATTTGAATCGAGTACTCTTGGACTTACTGGAATGATAAATCCAATTCAGGAACATGCTCGTAGCATTCTAAATGAAGTACCTTCTCTCGAAACTCCAAAGTTCCAATCTAACATGAAAAGTTTTCTCTCGAAATCAAAAGGGCAAATTGAAAATATCTCAGGTAAAGTTAAGGAATTAGAAAATGATCGAAAGAAATTAGCTAAAATATTAAATGTAATTACTCAAGATTACATGACTAGAAAAGATGATGCTGTCAAAGAATATGAAACAAATAAAGCAAATGCAGAGGATGAAGTTGATACTCTACGTATGTCTAGAGATAATGCCTTATCTAATTTGACAGAAATGAGAGAGAGTATTAAGGAAAATACTGATGCAATGTGCAAAAAACTTCAAAATGCAGTTAATAATCGCAAAGAGGTAATTAATAAATCAACTCTTGGTCAAGGTGGAGATGTTCCTTCAAGTATTATTCTCTCTCTCTACTTAATTAAATTCCAAGAAAGAGATGATATCAGATATTATGTCATTCCCCCTCTTATGAAATCAAGAGGTGGGTTAAGATCCCCTGACTATCCTAATGCTAATATGGATTCAGCAATTAAAGGAGGAAAGGAAGCTGCAGATAAGTTAGCAGAAGAATTGGTATTTAACCGAAGATTAAAATCCTCATTTGATGCGTTAAGGGCAACTAACTATCTCGCAACTAGTGAATATGCTGGAGCTGTTAAACAAGGATTAGAATTTCTAATCCAAAATAAGATGATCAGCAAAAGAAGTCATAAGAAGATAATAGAATTGCTGGATAATTTAAATCTATAATTAGTAGTGATTAAAATGGAAAACGAAGGAAGCATTGCAATTGTTGGCGGTGTCCCTGGTGTTGGTAAAACAACAGTAATAAACAAAGCACTTGAATATGCTAGCAAAAACGATTTTGAAATTTTGATTATTGTTTATGGTTCAGTAATGATGGAAATAGCAAAAG
>JAUVZH010000434.1 GCA_030602675.1 Candidatus Heimdallarchaeota archaeon
TTCTGTATGGCATGAAAGGCATTTGAGTTTATATGAACTCATTTCTATGTTCTCCTTAGTTGAATTAATTTAAGTGGAAACTTTTGCATTCTTGGTTTTATTGCTTTAATATCATTGTATGGATACCACATTCTCCCCCACATTTGCTTGTACCAATCCAACGTCCTTCGCGTTCGAGTTCATCATCGCTAATCATATTCGTACAAGGTTCACAACCTAAACTTCGATAACCTTTAGCATAAAAAGGATGTATTGGTATTTTCTGAATTGCCATATATCTCCAAATATCTAGTTCTGTCCAGTTTAAAATTGGGTTAATTTTCACTAATCCGCCTTTTTCCTCGACTTCATGATAATTTTTACGCGTTCTCCCTTCTGTATTTCTCAAACCACATATCCAAGCATCAAGATTTTTAACTGCTTCCCTTGTTGGCTCAACTTTCAAAATTCTACAACATTCATCAGGATTAGTTTTTGGAAGATTTTTATCTACTTTCTCCTTAGACATAAATTCGATTATGTTCAAATTATAATGTTGAATCATTTGATCTTTATACTCAAAAGTTTCTTTTGGTTTAAAAGGAGTCATAACTGTAAATATTTTTACATCTGGTTTTATTTGTAATGCTAGATGTACAACTACCATGCTATCTTTTCCGAAACTGCATGCTACCTGAACTTTATCACCATATTCTTCAATAGCATCAGAGATAATCTCTCTTGCATGTTTTATTTTTCCCATCAGGGTATTTTCTTGGAAATATATTTCTGAATTTTTATTTTTAGTAGCTAAATTCATTGCTAAAATCATTCCTTCTCGTTTTGTACTTTGTTTCGTTTTTGTTGGTTTCTTCCGATTTTTCAAGAGAGAATCTCCTGGAAGATGTTCACATGAAAATTATGAGATAAACAAATATATAAAGTTGTTTCCTTAAACGGAAAATAAGTTGCCCAATTAGGAAGAAAAAATCATATTGATTTCCTAATTAGGTAATATTTTTATCCTTTTTTGTCAGTAACGTATCAAAATTTCACTGAAAAGTCATGTTCCTTCCTTAAATCCGGTCAAGTATTCTCGCTGCTCATCTGTTAACGGCTGTAGATTGATGTTGTGGGATTCAAGTGCCATTTGAGCAACATAATCATCTGATTCATTTGGTATGTTTATAACTTCTTTTGGAAGTTTTCCTTCATTCTTAGCTAGGTATTCAAGTGCTAATGCTTGAATTGCAAATGAACCATCCATTATCTCGAGTGGATGCCCTTGTCCAGCAGGTCTTGCTAAATTAACCAGTCGACCTTTAGAAAGAATATAAAGACGTTTTCCATCTTTTAGAAGATACTCATCACAATTTGGATTAATTTCTTTTATCTCTTTAGCTATTTTTTCCAAACCAGGAATGTCAATTTCGATGTCAAAGTGTCCAGCATTTGCTAGCATAGCACCATCTTTCATTAATTTCATATGTTCAATATCAATTACTTTCTTGTCTCCGGTTGCAGTAATGAACAGATCACCGATTGGTGCAGCTTGCTCCATATTCATGACTTCAAACCCTTCATACAAGGCTTCTAATCCTTTATGCCAACCAGAAGGTTCTGTTTCTTCAGCATATGGCATTCTATCACCAGCTTCAATGACAATAGTTCTAGCACCCATTCCTCTAGCTCTAATAGCTAATCCTCTTCCACACCAACCATATCCTACAACAACAACATTTTTACCAGCAATAAGATTGTTAGTAATAGTCATTATAGCATTAAGAGCAGATTGCCCAGTTCCATATCTGTTATCAAACAGATGCTTTGAATACGCACCATTCGCATTTATAATTGGGAATTTCAATGCTCCTTCTTTTTCCATTGCCTTTAGTCGTATGATACCTGTTGTTGTTTCTTCACTAGCTCCAACAACATTCTCAATTAATTCTGGTCGTTTAAAATGAATGATATTTATTAGATCGGCTCCATCATCAATGAGAAAATTTGGTTTTGAATCAAGAACACTGTTTAAATTAGCATAATAATCTTCATTCTTCTGATTAGCCCATGCAAAGACTTCGATTCCATCGAATTTAGTCAATGCAGCAGCAACTCTATCATCAGTTGTTAGGGGATTACAACTTGCTACTCTAACAGTAGCACCACCAGCTCTAAGAGTTCTAATGAGTTGTCCTGTTTTCTTTTCCAAATGCAAAGCAACACTCACTTTCTTTCCTTTCAAAGGTAATTCTTTTTCAAAGCGTTCCTTAATAGCAGCTAGTATGGGCATGTTCTTTTCAGCCCAATTTAATTCTTTCATACCTTCTTCAGCTAAACCAAAATCTTTTACTTTACTCATATGATTTCACATGTTAGAGAAAGAAACAAGCGATATATGAACTTTTTAGTAAATTGAAAAATGAATTAAAAAAATTGTTTTAGATGAAAGGTCGAAAGAGTGACCTTTCATCACAAAACTCACCACTCACCTTCGTCCTCCACGACAAAGGGTGATAACCGGAATATTATGCTTCATACTTAGCCCAAAGTTCATCTCTTAATAGATCGCGAATTGCTACTCGTATTATTTCACTTTTATTTGGATATCTTTTTTGTTTTACTAATTCTTCTAATCCGTCTAAGAAGCCTTCTGGGACATGAACTGTTAATAGTCTCATCAATTTTTTTTACACCTCGACAAAGAGAAAACCTTGGTCTTAATCTCTTGCTCCGAAATACCTCGACCTTTTTTCGGAATTTCTTCGAGACCATATATTCCGTAGGCAATCTCTAGATATTATTTGTAGTAGTATTTCTTTTAAAAAAGAAAGTAATCCTAGAGTACTACCCGGGTATTACCATAAAAAAAGAGTCAAATTTATGAAA
>JAUVZH010000006.1 GCA_030602675.1 Candidatus Heimdallarchaeota archaeon
ATTTTGCCTTTACAACTTGGGCATCTTGGTGGCATGTTTAATTCTCCAATCGTTAAGAGTTTTGATTTAATAATTGCTTTTAAATTCATACTCTCTTATTATAATTTGCATTTAGCAAATAAGAACTTGCTTTTAAAACTATTGTAATATGTTCACTTCATCTACTTAGATTCAGTTTTTACATTTTCTTTCTTCAATTTATGTTTGGGCTTTACAACATTCAAAAGAATGGTTATCTTTTCCTTGAGCATCCAACAAATTTTATAAAACTCGATAATATCATCAATATCCTCTAACTTCTGAAATAAACTGAATGTATCATCAAAAGCTTGTCTAATTTTACTTTCAGATCTTACCTGTTTTAGTGTCTTCCCAAATTCCTCTTTCCATTTATTATTGAGAGTTTCCTTTTCAAGATTATTTAAAAGTTTCAAAGCAATGACTACAAATTCGATTTCAGCACGTGCAAACCAAACTTTTTCATAGGAAATAGAATAATTTTCAGGATTTAACTCATCATATGCTTTACCAAGCAATTCCTTTGCAGTATCAATTTTTTCTACAATATCTGAACTAAGTGCCATGTTGTATTATCCTCTTCTAATTTCCAAAGCATATGATCTTTATTTTTCCTTTTGGATTAACTTATCAATTCTTTTGTCTACTTTACCTTGCATAATCAGATAACCATTATATGGTTCTCGCTCAGTAATTTCACCAGCTAAATTCTTTTGCATCAGTTCTTTTACAAAAGCCAATTCTTTTGTATGACCTAATACCCACATAGCCTTTACTAAAGCTACTTCAGGAAGCATATTTGCTAATGGAATCACTCCAGCTTCCAATAACATTCTTCCTGATTTGTAAACATTCAATCCTGTGAAACCCCACAAACACTGAGATGTCATAAAAACAGGAATTTCATTCTCAGTAGCTCGCTTTATTGATTTGATTAGCTTTTTGTTAACATGTCCTAATCCTGTTCCAGCTATTACAAGTCCACTATATTTTTTACTTATAAAGAAATCAACGAGCTCAGCTTTCATTCCTGGGAAACTATAAAGTAGACCAACATTTTTATCAATCTTCGTGTCAATTTCCAAATTTACTCTTCGTGTAGTGCGTTTATGATAATTCGCTCCAGTAGGAATGATTTTTTCATTTTGTATTTTGGCTAATGGGATATCACCAATTGTCTTAAAAGCATCTCTTCTACTTGAATGCATTTTACGAACTCTTGTTCCCCTATGAACGAGATTGTATGTATCTCCTGAGGTTCCATGCATACAAATAACTACTTCAGCAATATCTGAGTTTGCAGCAATTTGAATACTGCTAATTAAATTGATTGCTGCATCACTAGATGGTCGATCGCTACTTCGTTGGGAACCAACGAAAACAATTGGTCTATCTAGGTTCTTAATCATAAATGAAACCGCTGCTGCAGTCATATGAATCGTGTCAGTACCATGGGCAATAACAATACCTCTAGGGTTAATAGATTCAATACAATTAACTATTTCATTAACAAGAACAACCCAATCTCCGGGATTAATGTCTTCACTAAATTTCTGAAAAACAAGTTTAGTTTCTAAATTGCAGATCTTTTGTAGCTCGGGTATTGCATTAAATAATTCTTGAGGTGTAAAAGCAGGAATGACTGCTCCAGTTCGATAATCTAATTTCGATGCTACTGTTCCACCAGTTCCAAATAAAACAACTGTAGGTTTTTTAGGATTTTTCTCAATTTTTTTAGCTGGGATTTTGTAATTAGCTTCGATTTGTCCAGTTGTTTTAATTTCCAAAATTGAATCTAAATTAATACCAATATTATAGCCAGATGGTAGTTTTACAGTAATGTGTTTGTCGTCCCCTTGTTCACTACGGGGTAATAATACCCCTTTAAATGTCCCTTTCTTTGTTTTTATGGTAACTTTTGACCAAACTTTAATGTCTTGTGCATCAAGCCAAATAGCAGCAATACCACGGTAATCATTTTCTGATTCTTCAGACACAATTCATCAACTCGAATGTCCATTCATTCTTCTAATCTTCTTGAATAAGCGTTATTTTCTTTAAGTCTTTTCAAGAAAAGCGCTTTTTAATCACTAACAAAGTTTTATATTTATTAAAAAATGAATTTGTTTAGGATAGATATTTGAATTTACAAAAACTTTTGCAAATAGACTAATATAATTAGCTATGAAAGGTAAGAGGGAAAAATTTGACTCAAAGTACAAAGAAATCAACTATCGATTATTCATCTTTAGGATTAAAATGTGGTCTTGAGTTGCACCAACAACTTGAAACTGGACGAAAATTATTCTGTAGATGCAAATCCGAATTGCGTTTAGATGAACATCAAGCAATAATTACAAGACATATGCGTCCAACTCTTTCTGAATTAGGTGAATATGATAAAGCTGCTTTGATGGAATTTAAAAAACAAAAAGATATAGTTTACGAAATTCATGATTCTGTCTGTTCTTATGAACTTGATGAAACTCCTCCTTTTGAACCAGATCCAAAAGCAATTGATTTAGCATTATCAATCGCAAAATTACTCCAAATGGATATTTTTGATGAATTACATGTTAACCGTAAGCAATATCTTGATGGTTCAATACCAGCAGGCTTTCAAAGAACAATGTTGATTGGTGTGAGTGGGAAAGTAAAAGTAGCAAATAAAATCGTAAATCTTGATATGATTGCTCTGGAAGAAGATTCTTGTAGAGAGATTAGCAATATTGGAAGAACAATAACTTGGCGAGTGGATCGCTTAGGAATACCTCTTGTAGAAATTGCTACAAAAACTATATCAGTAACAAATCCAGAAGAAGTAAAAGAAATTGCATTAGCTATTGGCCGAATTTTACGTGCAACTGGAAAAGTGAAAAGAGGTTTAGGTACTATTCGACAAGATTTGAATATAAGCATAGAAAAGGGAGCAAGAATTGAGATAAAAGGTGTTCAAGTATTAGATATGCTTCCAGAATATGTAAAGTATGAAGTAGATAGACAACTTGCACTAATTCAAATAAAAGAAGAACTTGAAAAAAGAGGTTTAAAATCGGAATCCTTTTCTGAAGAACATAAACAATTAAATGAATTCTTCAAAAATACCAAATGTAAGTTCTTGAAAGAAGCAATAGCAAATAAAGTGCAGATACTAGGACTGAAATTACTTGGAATGAAAGATCTTTTAGGTAAAAAAGTTCAAGCAGAACGATCATTTGGTAAAGAGCTAGCAGATAGGGTGAAAGTAATAACTGGTTTGGGTGGAATAACCCATTCAGATGAATTGCCAAATTATGGTATCACTCAAGAAGAAACAAAGAAGCTTTTAACTTTCTTTAAATGCGATAAAAATGATGTAGTGGTTTTTGTTGTAGGGAAAAAACAAGAAGCAATTCAAGCAATAACTGAAATTGTTATCAGAGTTAAAGAAATATTTGCTGGTGTACCAAACGAAACCAGACATGCTAATGATGATGGAACAACTAGCTTTAGGAGATATTTAGGAGGGGCTGGTCGTATGTATCCTGATACTGATTCTTATCCAATACTAATATCAAAAGCTAGAATCAAAAGAATTGGAGATAATCTTCCTGAATTGCCAGACAAAAAAGAAGAACGATACATAAAGGAATTGAATTTACCAGAAGATATAGCAAAGGATTTAGCTATCTCTAGTAAAGCTTTCCTTTTTGATGAATTAATTGAAATGAACATTGATCCAATGTTGATAGCTGTAACATTGGAACAGACACTAAAAGCATTAGCAAGAGAAAACGTTCCAATTGATAATCTATCAGATAAGCGGATTAAAGAAATATTTGAGCTATTAGCACAACAAAAAATAGCAAAAGAAGCAATTGATGAATTAATGAAATATCTAGCAGAGAATCCAAGAGAAAGAACTGAAGTTGCTTTAGAACATTTAGGCTTGGAAGTTATAACAGAAGAACAACTTGTGAAAATCATCGATAAGATAATTGAAAAGAGCATAGATATAATAAAAGAATCCAAAGAACATGCAAAAGGGAATTTAATGGGACAAGTTATGGCTCAAGCAAGAGGAAAAGTGGATGGTAAAATAGTTAATCAATTACTCAGCAAACAATTGAATGAGAAATTGAAAGAACTGAAATTATAAAATAAGCATGCTATTCTGATAATGCTTTGATATCTATAGCCATCTTAATAACTCTTCCATAACCCTCATCAACTTCTTCAACTATTTCTCTACTGATCATATCATTAACTTTGTCTCGTATAATCCTTCTTGAAGCTGTTCCTCTTTCTTGTCTAACAGAAGCAGTTAGTTGTGAGATATTCTTTGGACCTTCTCGAGTTAAAACATCAACAATCAAACGTTCAATCGCATCTAAATTGACATCAGGACGAAGTCGCATAAGCCATTTCGAAGGAGAAAAAATAGTTGCTACATTTGTTACTTCTTGAAAAGTTCTTAATATAGCTAATGTCATGTTCAATGAACCTGTTGCATCTCGAATTTCAGGGCTGATTTTCTCTATTTGACTTTCAAGCTCTGCAATTCTCTGAATGGTCAGATCAAGTTTGTCATTAAGAAGTTCTAAAGCATTTGGATTTATAGTTGCTTTTTCTACTGCTTTCTTTTTCTTTTCTTTCTCAGCTGCCATTCTTCACCCTCATGACTATTTCTCGTTTTACTCTTCCTTGGGTGTCTTCTTACATTTTTCTATACTTTACTTACAAATTCCTATATTTAAACCTTCTAATTCAACTGGTTTAAGGAATTCAATAACATTGCCAACAATTGATTAAGATATAAAGGAATATGATTGAGGATTATTAGATTCGCTAGTTTCTTGTATACTAATCTCTGATTCTTTCTTATTTTCTTTTCCTAATCTAATTCCAGTTCTTGATAATCTGAATAGTCCTCTAAAACTTCCATAACCCACAAGAAATGATTTGTACTTTTTAGCATAAATTTTGGCTTTGTCTCGAGGCATTCCGTTTTTAACCATTTGACGTTGCACTTTGTTTTTTATGTGTAATCTCCGAAAAGTCATGATTATAGATCCAGGTATCAATACAAATGAGAGATATAGTAGCAACCATATAAGTTCAAGTGTACCCCAGAAGGTTATTCGGATTACATCCCAAAATGTGTTTGTCATTTTCTTTATTCACTGCCTTCATTTTCATATTATTTATTAATTAAACTTAAATAAATTAGAAAGAAGAGGTTTAATCCTCTTTATCTTTCTTTATGTCAATGTTCTGTAGTGCTTTTCCTAATATATCCATGGAATTTGCGTATTTCATAGTTAGTTTATCAACCATTTCCTCAGGAAGACCTTGTTCAGTAAGAGTCTTATAGATTGTAGCAATTCCTTTTGCATATTGTTCAGCAGTCTCAGCACTATATAGTGAAGTGAACAAATTTCTAATTAAATCTGGAACCTCTTGGTTTATTACAGAAAAGAGTTCCTTTAAATCCTCAACAGGGATTTCATCGCTTTTCTTTTTGATTTTTATTTCTTTATCCATCTTTTGATCACCCTAATGGTTTTGTTATCTATATCTACTAATATCTGGTCACTATATATTATTTATATGGGAAAATGTGACCATGTGAGTTCAATTCTAAATTACCCATAGTTATCATAATCCAAAAGTTTTTTGAAGAAAACTCCTAATCATTAAATGCGTGTGAAATTTTTCGGAGAAGAAAATCAATGGTTGCTTCACTTTATCAAACAATTCCAAGCATTTTGGCTCTAATTTTCTGTTCAGTTATTCTTATTTTGTTAGGTTTGAATTATTTAATAAATAGATTCATACCAACTTTATTCTTAATATTGTTCTTTATTGGAATGATGCTCTGGTCTGCTACAAAACTAGTTAGCATACTTTTACCAGAATCAACTAATGAGACCTTTATGTTAATTTGGAAAATTGGTTCACTTTCTGTGTTAATTATATCGTTACTATTAATCTCATATTTTAGAGATTTGTTAGTTAATGATTCTCTCTCTAGACAATCTATACTAACTTCATCTCTTGCTGGTGTAACACTTACAGCACTCTGGTTAGGACCCATTGTGAGACCTTATGACGCTAATTTAGATTGGTTCGGTCCTTTTGTGGAAGTAAATTATGATTCTGTAAGTGGCTGGAATACTGATTATTCATATCCCTTTATGGGTATTTTACTTATTTATCTTCTAGTAATCTATTTGTTCATATTTGTTATGTTTGCAAAAGGCTTGAAAAAAGCAACCAGAAAAAAACAGCGACAACAAATTATACTTATAATTACTGGCTTAGCTATTGCAGCTGTAGGTGGAACGGTTTTGAATTATGTTCTTAATTTAGTTCCAGCTTTCCAAGCATTTGGTGATTTTGATTTGATTTTCGTTGTGATAGGTTTTGCTATTGTTGCTTCTGCATATTTACGATCACCAATTCAGATTTATTTTGCCCCAATTTCTGCATATCGGCTAATTGTTATGAATAATGGTGGTATTCCACTACTATCTCATGATTTCTGTGAGCTGGGTGAAGAAGGATTTTCAATGGACACAGCTCTATTTAGTGGAGCTTTATCTGGTGTGATTAATATCCTGAAGGAAACATTAGTAAGTGAAACTATGCCAAGCATCTTCCATCTAGAAGATAGGGTTTTACTTTTAGAGAAAACTGAGTCAGCATTATTTGCTTTGATTGCAGATTCTGATTCTATGGTTTTACGTTCAGCATTGAAAGATTTCAGTAATGAATTTGAGAAAGCATACAAAGATACTCTCAAAGATTGGAAAGGACTAATAGATGAGTTCAAGAGTGCTTATTCACTGATTACTGAGGATTTTGCTTTCATAATTTCTAGTGAGGTTGTTAAAAGCAAAACAACAGAAATTGATGAAATAACAAGTGAATTCTAAATAGACTTTTAGATTTCACTTTATGCTCTTTCTTAATTTTAATTGTATCTAGTAGTAAATTATATATTGTGCAACTTTGAGCAAAACAATAATGAATTATGAATCGTTAATAATAACTCAAGAGAAGTGATTTCAAGCTATCCAAAAGATTTATAGAATGAAAACTCTCGTCGAGTCTTAAGAATAATAATAATTTACTATTTAAAAAAGAAAATCAGAGGTATTTGTAATTGTCACTAAATTTCGATGATTTCAAGCATTTAGTCCGGATTTCTGGGAAGGACATCAGAGGAGATAAACACGTAATCAGTGGGCTTTCTATGATACGTGGTATTGGTCCCAGAATGGCTGATATTGTCTTGAAAAAAGCAGAAATAAAACCAGATACTTTTATAGGATTATTAACAGATGCGCAAGTAGATAAGTTAGATGAAATTATTAAAGATCCTATAAAATTTGGTGTCCCTAGCTGGTTTGTTAATCACGTTAAAGATAGAAATTCAGGTAAAGATATTCATTTAGTTGGATCAAATCTAGCATTATATGATAGAAATGATATCGATAGATTGAAGAAATTGAGATCCTACCGAGGAGTAAAACATGCTGTTGGTCATAAAGTTCGAGGTCAAAGAACAAAGAGTACTGGCAGAGGTGGTAGATCTATAGGTGTCTCTCGTAAGAAAGTATAAAGGTGAAGAAATATGGGCGATCCAAAGAGAATTAGAAAGAAATACAAAACACCTCGTCAACCCTTTGCTAGACAAAGGATCGAGCATGATTTACAACTTGTTGGAAAATATGGCTTAAGAAACATGAAATCCGTCTGGAAGTTCTCAACATTATTAAGGCATTTCAGAGTGAATGCTCGTAGACTCTTGAGTCTTGATGATGAAGATCGAAAAACTGGCGAAATAGAACTACTAGGTAGATTGCAAAGAATGGGCTTAGTAGCAAAAAATGCTACACTTGATGATGTTTTAAGTTTGCAAGTTGAAAGCTTCCTAGAGAGAAGATTGCAAACATTAGTTCATAAGAAAGGTTTTGCAACAACATCATATCATTCTCGTCAGATGATAGTTCATGGTCACATTTCTATTGGTGATCGCATTGCTAATTCACCAAATTATTTAGTTCCTCCATCAGAAGAGAATTCTATAGTTTTTACTTTAGATTCACCATATCGCAAAGCTAGTCATAAAGCACTACCAACAAACGTCAATAAATCAAAGAAACCAAAAGAAGCTAGAAGACAAGATCGTGGCAAACGTGGACCACCTCGACCAAAACCAAAGAAGAGAGAACCAATCAAACAAGAACCTGCAAAGGAAGAACCATTGTTAGTTCCAGATGAAACTAAAAAGGAAGTAAAAGATATAAAAGAAGAAGAAAGGGTAAAAGAAACGTTACCTCCAAAAATCAAAGATGAAATATAAGGTGAAATAAATGAGTTCAGCCAAAGATACTAAAAGAAGAAGAATCCTAAGAACTGGTATTGTTCATATCTACTCTTCATATAATGATACAATAATAACTGTTACAGACGCAACTGGTAGTGAGACAATAGCTAAACGTTCCGGTGGAATGTACGTAAAAAGCGATCGATATGAATCTTCACCTTATGCAGCAATGAGAGCTGCTTATGACGCTGCAACTGCTGCTAAAGATAGAGGAATTACAAAAATCGATATTGCAGTTCGAGCACCCGGTGGAAACGGACCAAGAACACCAGGACCTGGTGCACAAGCAGCAATAAGAGCTTTAGCTAGGTCTGGATTAAGAATTGGTCGAATTGAAGAAGTAACTCCAGTTGCTCACGATGGAACCAGAAGAGCTGGTGGAAGAAGAGGAAGACGAGTTTAGACTGATCAGGTGTAAATGATATGAGCGATAAAATATATAGTATGCCAACCTGTTCTTGCTGTTTCAAAAAGATAACACCAGATGACGTTGGATCAGTCAAATTCAGATGTCCAAGTTGCGGTGATGTAGTACATGTACGTTGTTCCTCCTGTAGGAAAAAAGAAATAAAATACACTTGTCCAGCATGTGGATTCATAGGTCCTTAATTTTTTTTGAGAGATTTTTCTCTCATTTCTTACTTTTCTTTATTTTTAGACTTTAGAGATTTTTCAATCTTTGAATTATTTCATCAATTTGATCCATTGAAATAGAACCAAAGCTTGCTCTAAGATACCCTTCACCTGAAGGTCCAAATTCAGTTCCAGGTACTAGAACTACTTTTTGCTTATCAAAAATTTTCTCACTTAATTCAACAGCTGTGGTATAATCCTTGTGAAAAGTAACCTTAGGAAAGGCGTAGAAACTTCCTTCAGGTTTTCGACAGCTAAAACCATCAATACTATTGAATCCTTTTACAATCTTGTTCATACGTTCTTTCAAAATATCTCTCAGATTGTTCGTAAAATCATCTGCTTCTTTTGTATTTATGAATTCACCAAGTGCGTTTTGCTGTGCAGATGGAGCATTAGCTACAATGAAGCTATGCATTTTTATCATTTGAGCTATCATTTCTTTTGGTCCAGCTGCGTAACCTATTCTCCATCCAGGGATACAATATGTCTTGGAATAACTATTCAATAACAAAGTTCGTTCATATGCTCCATCTAGAGCAGGGACACGTATGTGTTTGTCGTCAGTAAATATACATCTTTCATAAACTTCATCTGTTAAAAGAATAAGATTATTATCAACGGCAAGATCTATTATTGGTTTTAGTTCTAATGCTGTCATTATTTCTCCAGTAGGATTTGAAGGGAAATTCAAGATTATTGCTTTTGTACGATCAGTAACTAAATCTTGCATATTAGAAGTGTCAATCTTGAGTTCATCAGTAGGTTTCATCCAAACTGGTTTTCCACCAGCCAATGTGATTTGTCGTGGATAGGTTAAGAAAGATGGATCAGGTAGTAGAACCTCATCTCCTGGATCAATGAAGCTCATTAAAGAACAGAATAAAGCTTCACATCCACTAGCAGTTGCTAGAATTTGTGTATCTGGATCATAATCAAGATTATACCATCGCTTATTTTGCTCAGCAACAGCATCTCTATATTTCTTTGTTCCGGGTGTTGGTGAATAATAATTGTCACCATTTTCAATTAATTTAACAACAGCATCAATTAATCCTTTTGGTGTTGGAATATTGGGTTGACCAATTCCAAGGCTTATAACACCAGGAATACCTTGAGCACGTGAAAAGAGTTTACGAATCCCAGAAGGTGCGATGTTATCTAATCTTTCAGCATTTTTCATTTTAGTCATAAAATAACAACCTTGCAACAAATAGTATAATACTAAAGTCAAGTTTACTAAATTCAAAAGCTTTTTGTCTAATAATAACTTTAATTTCCAAGTTTGAAAAATAAGAATGCTACCAATGAATTTTAAAACATGCATTATTCTACGATGAGATAATTAGTAACAATTAGAGGTAAAAGAATTTGAAGATCTTTGCTTTTCAAACAAAAGATGGTGTGGAAAGATTAGGAGCATTTTGGAATGATACTGAAGTCTTTGATATAGTGAAAGTTGGAGAACGTTTGCCAAAAGCCAAATTTGAAGCAATAAGGAATATGGAAGAACTAATCTCTATGGGTGATAAAAGCATCAAGAAATTAAATAAAATGATCAAGGAACTGAAAGAACTTGAAGCTAATGACCCAGAAATATTCACCGAAATAAAAACAAATACATTTTACCAAGTAAAAGAAATAAAATTCTTACCACCCCTTACAAACCCTCAGAAGATTATCTGTTTGGGAAGAAACTTTCTTGAGCATGCAAAGGAAGGAGGAAAAGAACCTCCAATAAATCCAATGATTTGGGGAAAATTCAATACAGCAATCATTGGGCATCAAGATAACATTGTTTTACCAAAAATATCTGAAAAGGTAGATGTTGAAATCGAATTAGTTGTAGTGATTGGAAAAGAGGGCAAGCATATTCCTGAGGAAGAAGCATTGGAATATGTATGGGGTTATACAATTGGTAATGATGTAACTGCTCGAGATTATCAGTATATCGACAAGCAATTTACTCGAGCAAAAACTATGGATACATTTGCACCTTTAGGACCATGGATAGTTACATCAGATGAATTAACTGATCCACAAAAACTAGAATTAGAATTAAAAGTAAATGGAAATACGTGGCAAAAATCTCATACAAAACATATGATTTTCTCAGTTGCTTATACTATAGCCTATTTATCAAAGTCATTTACTTTCAAGCCAGGGGATTTGATTTTTACCGGAACACCATCAGGTGTAGGTCATTATCAAAAACCACCTGTATACCTGAAAAAGGGTGACATTATCACTTTATCTATTGAAAATATTGGTGTACTATCAAATCCAGTTGTAGAAGAAGAATAAGATTTCTTTCCAACTACTTCTCTTTATTATATATGATTTAAGAACTATGACAAGAAGAAGGTTCTAGAAATAAAAAATGTTGGTTTTGCAAAGCAGTAAATTACCAGCCAATTGCACAACCATCTCTTCTTGGATCAGAACCGCCAAAAAGTACATCTTTTTCATTGTCAATTGCTATTGCTTGTGCTCCACCAAAGAATTCTCCAATATCTGATCGAATAGTATGTCCCTTAGTAATAAGCTCAGCTCGAGTTTTAATTCCAATACCTTGTTCCAAAGCAATCATATTGTCATCGTAGTGTCTAAATCTAGGTGCTTCAATTGCTTGTTGCACATTCATTCCGTATTCAACAAGATTTAGAAAAACTTGCATTTGTCCTTGTGGTTGCATATCCCCACCCATTACGCCGAAGTTCAATACAGGTAAATCATTTTGGAAAACCATAGCAGGTATAATCGTTTGGAAAGGCCTTTTTCTAGGTTCTAAAGAGTTCAAATGTTTTGGATCTAGTGAGAATAAAGCTCCTCTGTTTTGTAAACAGATGCCTGTTCCCTTAGCAACATATCCGGAACCAAAACCAGTATACAAACTATTGATGAAAGAAACAACATTTCTATCCTTATCAACTACTGATAGATAAATAGTATCTCCATGTGACCAGTCCAAACCTGGTTTGACATTTTCAGCAGCTTTGTTAAGATCAATTCTATCTTGTTGCTTAACTGAATATTCATCTGAAAGCAATTCATCTAACGGCAAATTATTGAAATCTGGGTCGGCAGCAAAAGTTCGTAAATCTGCCCATGCAAGTTTCTTAGCTTCAATAAGTAAATGCAAATACTGTGAAGAATTATGAATCATAGATTCCAATTCAAAACCTTTCGCAATATTAAGACCCAATAATGTAGCAATACCTTGACCATTAGGTGGACATTGAAACATTTCATAGTCCTTATACTTGCTACTTATGGGAGTATCCCATTGTGCTTCAAAAGCAGCAAAATCCTCTAGTGTAAAGAAACCTTCATTTTCTTCAGAAAACTTGACAATCTTCTTTGCTATTGATCCTTTATAGAACTCCTCAGCTCCACCCTTTGCAATTGCTTTGAATGTTTTTGCTAAATCTTTCGAGTAAAACATTTCTCCAACTCTTGGTGGATGTCCATTTGGTAAATAATTCTTAGCAGTTGCTGGATGACAATTTAATTTATCAACAGCTAGATGCCATGAGTAGCTTGCTAACTCACTCACTGGAAATCCATTTTCAGCATAATAGATAGCTGGTTCTAACACTTCCTTGAAACTCATGGTTCCGTATTCAGTTAATGCTTTATCAAAACCACTAATAGCTCCAGGAACACTGACAGCTTGTAAACCAATTAGAGGAATCTTATCTAATCCCTTATCTTTAAAATAATCAATTGTTAGATTTTCTGGTGACCAACCACTGGCATTCAGAGAATGTAGCTTATTATCTTTCTGACTATAAATAAGCGCAAAAGCATCTCCACCTATTCCAGTACTCATCGGTTCAACAATATTCAAAGTTGCTGCAACGGCTACAGCAGCATCTATAGCATTTCCACCTTTCTTCAATATATCAATTCCAGCTTGTACAGCTAAAGGTTGACTAGATGCAACCATACCGTTTTTCCCTATAATCATTGAACGATGAGAATTTCTTATTTCGAACATTTTCAAACCTCAAACGAATTCTGTCGCTTAATTTTTATAACTTGTGGTAAAGATATCATTACTATGATAATAGGTATTGATGTAGTATTTTTACATGTGAAAGACCCAGATATGATGTCTAATTGGTATCAAGAAAAACTTGGTTTAGAGATAAGTTTTTCAGATCCAGATAAAAGCTGGCAAGAATTCTCTTTTGATGATACAAGACTTACCACAAGATTTGCTTTGGATTATGGTGGTCCTAATCCTTCACCTGTTGAAAAACAACCAATAATAATTTCATTTAAAGTTGAAGACATTGAAATAGCAGTGAATAAAATGGTGAAGAAAGATGTAGAATTTGTTGGCAAGAGTAAGATATTCGATGTAGGACCTACACTGGTTGCCACATTTAAGGATCCAGAAGGAAACTATTTACAATTATCTCAGAAAAAAAATGTGCTAATGAAATTATAGAAATAAAAAAAAGGACGAAAATTAACGGGTTTTTTTAACACCCGCAGTCATTTCATCTAAAGCATCAAGAGTTTCAGGATGTTTGTTGAAATACTTATGAACTGGTTCGAGGATTTTGCCAAGCTCAATAGCAACAGCGTTCTTAAGATCCATTGGATGAAGTTTTCCTGCAGTATAATCTTTCTCAAGATCAGTATATGTAATATACTCAAGGTCTCCACCAAATTTCTCAGGTCGTTTAATTTCCATTGTTGCATTATCTCGACCAAAGATCACATACTTACTAATATCAATGATAGGATTATCTTCAGTAACTTTTGCTGGACAAAAGGCTGTTTTCATTTTCTTCTTTAAATCAGCTTCAGTATCATGAATATAGATACAAGTTTCTGGCTTCGATTTACTCATCTTAGCTTCAATTTTAGCCATATCTGGATCAGCATCAGAATCCATTTTTGATCCTGCACCAGTTAAACCTGCAATTAAAGGAGTATGAACAGCAATAGGTTTTGGTTTACCAAGATTCTTAGCACAGTCTCGAGTAATCATATGAGCTTTTCTTTGATCCATACCACCATAAGCAATATCGATATCCATATAGAAAATGTCAGCTGCTTGCATAGCAGGATAGTAAACCCAGGCACTTTCAACATTCTTGGTTTCCATGGAACGGCCCATGATTGGCAATGCTCGAAGTACTCTATTTAACGAGGTGCTTTTAGCAACTTTAATTAGAGTTGCCCAATAATCGGAATCACTAACTAACTCGCTTGACCATCTGTAGCTAACTTTATCTTCGGTTAAACCAAGAGCAATATAACCTTGTTTAAAGTACTCACCTGCGATTTTAATCTTCTCTAGGTCACCATCGAGTTTATTGTTTACCCAACTGTGCCAATCTGCGAGAAAAATAGTCATGTTTACACCAGCATTCACTAGGTCATGCATCTTCATAGCGCAAAGCAACCCATTACCGATATGTAATCTACCGCTTAACTCAAAACCAATGTAAGCGTTGGGTTTTTTCTTTCGTTTAAAGAGGGGTTCTATCTCCTCTGTTTTGATCACTTCCTCTGCATTACGAGTGATCAATCGTATTTTTTCGTCAATTTTCATTCTTTTGTAGCTCCTCAATTTTCCAGTTCTAATATGCCACAAAAATGGAGACAACTAGACTAGTTCAGAAGGGGTACAAACATTAGAAAGAATCAATGAATGTCTGCACCCTAGATATAGGGATAATATTTTTCATTCAACTTTCTGTGCCTCTATATAGAAATGAACAATCTGTTTTTTTTAAAATTATCGGTTAAAGTGAAAGTAATATGAATATTAATTTCTTTCAAAGAAGAATTCTCCGCTTTCTCTTTGCTCTCGATCCAATCGACTTCCTCCTTTGTTAATCCTCGCTCTACCTGTTTCCACATCACGTCTAAAAGTAATATCGAGTGTTTTCAAGAATTTATTCATTCCTTCTCGTTTTCCAACTGGTCCTACTGTGAATCCTCTTACACCAGGTTCACCCAGGAATAACATGACACGATCACCAAGAATATCTGCTAATTGCATATCATGTTCTATAGCTATTACTGAAGCATTGTATAGTTTAGCAGCATTCCGAATAATCCTGGCAACCTTAATTCGCTCTTCTACATCGAGAAAAGCTGCTGGTTCATCTATAAGATAAAGTTCAGCTCTTTTTGATAAGCAAGCACCAACAAAAACCCTTTGAAGCTCTCCTCCACTGAGGGTTGAGATTGGTTTATCAAAGAGATGTTCAATACCCAAAGGTTGGTAGAAGGTCTGTTTTAGAATTTGTTCACCTGTATATCTTCCAGAATAATTAGTTATGAATTCATTTACTGTACCATCATAATCTCGAGTAATGAATTGAGGTTTGTAGGAAACTCTAGCCATAACATCAGCTGAACCACGATTAGGTTTTAGAACACCTGCAAGCATTTTAACGAAAGTAGATTTTCCTGTTCCATTTTCACCAATTATCACCAATGTTTCTCCCTTGTGCACTTGGCCTGCTGAAACCTTTAATCTGAATTTGTCAAAACTTTTCCATAATGTAGTGAACTTAACATAAACGGGAACAGTGTCCCATTTTCGTTCCCTTACGACGCGCAAGAAAGAAATAGCTTTACTTCGGAATGTGATGTTTTCTTCCTTCAAGAAACCAGTCAAATAAGCATTAATACCTCCCTTTACACCTTTAACACCGGAAACAACACCAAAAGCATGTGGTGTTCCCCATAAAGCTTGAATTTGATCACTAAGATAATCGAGGATGGCTATATCATGTTCTACTACTAGAACAGACTTATTTTCTGCAGCTAGCTTATGAAAGAGCTTTGCTAGCTTTAATCGTTGTTTAATATCTAGAAAATTGCCAGGTTCATCAATAAGATAAACATCAGCTTTCTTCATTAATGCCAATGCAATAGCAAATCTTTGCCTTTCTCCACCAGATAGTTGAGTGAATTCTTTTTCTAAAATATTTTCTAATTGTAATTCCTTTGTTAGGGTACGCTTCTTCCCTAGCTCATCATTATTATCAAAAATCTCATCTATTATTCCTTTTTCTTCTAAGAACTTTGTTAAGACTTGTTCTTTGTAAGAAATCTTCACTCTCTTTTGCATCAATGATCTGAAATAGGCTTTATGTACAGAGAGATCTATATGTGAGAGAACATATTTCAAATTCAAATCTTTGCGTAAATATTCTCCACCATTTGGAATAAGTCTACCTGCAAGAATGTCCATAACAGTAGTCTTTCCTATACCATTAGCACCAATTAAACCTGAAACTTTTCCCTTAGCCATAAATGGTAAACCATAAAGTCGAAATGAGTTTTCATCAAATTGATGGATGGGTTGATCTTTTAGCTCTACAGGTAAACCAACCATTGCAATCGCATGTGTTGGACATTTATTAACGCAAATACCACAAGCGATACATTTCTTACTATTAATTCGGGCTTTCTTGGTTACTTTATCCGGATAAATAACTTTCGTTTTTTTATTTAACGGGCAAATCTTAATACATACATGTCCACAAGTTGCTGGTTGACAACGATCTAAATTAACAATAGGTATCCTTGTCTTTGTTTTTCTTTTGCTCAGAGCATCATCGGACATGTATAAAACCAAATGTGAGTTTCTAAAAATAGCAATTAAGTGCTTGTATGAATCTTTGAATGATTGCTTTTAATTCTTTGTCTGATGTGAATTGTTAAATTTCTATATGTGAAATAATAATTATGTCATTCTCATTAAGACTAGCAACCAAAGAGGATATACCTCAATTAATTGAACTTCGAATAGAATTCTTGAAAGAAGTTCAAGTAGATGCTCCAAATGATATGATGGATGAATATCATGAACATCTCAACAAATACTTTCTAAAACATATGAATAATGAAACATTTCTAGCATGGTTAGCTGAAGATGAAACTAAAACAATCATTGCCACAAGTGGCTTAGCTATAATAGAAAAACCACCACAACTTTGGAACTTAACAGGTAAAGAAACCTATATCATGAACATGTTTACGAAACCCGAATGGCGTAAACAAGGTATTGGTTCTGCACTTTTAGAGAAAATGCTTGAAGAATCTAAAGCTAGAGACATATCCCAAGTGTATTTATATGCTACGCCTATTGGGAGAGCGTTATATGAAAAATATGGATTTAAGCAAAGTGAACATTCAATGTTTCTTCGGTTGTAAAGAAAAGAAAGGAATTTTTCATTCCCTAGGAAACCAAGGAATGAACATTGATACTCTTCTTTTATAATCAGCATAGCCAGGTCTTTTTGCTAATTGCTTTTTCTCGATTAATGGAATGCTGATGAATAAGAACAGTATAACCATTGCTATTGGTCCAGCTATTGTCCACCACCAACTTGGATCTGCTGCAAGCGCAAAGAATAATAGCCCCCACCAAAAGCTTACTTCAGCAAAATAATTAGGATGACGACAGGTTGCCCAAAGACCTACATCCATAACTTTCTTGGAATCACCACTTACTTTACTAAATATCTTCATTTGTTCATCAGCAATGAACTCGTACCAAACTGCTCCAATGGTTATAATCATAGCAATTGAATCTAACCAGTTAATTGATGCTGAGCTTAAAACCATTGCAGGATATAATGCTATACATCCTAAATAGACAATTAATGTGGGCATCATTTCTAAACCAGTAAATGCAATTAACCAGAATGTCTTTGGATTATCTTCGCGGTATTTAACATAGCGCCAATCTTCATGATGTAAACCTTTCCAACCTCTAACCCAGTTAAGAGTTAACCTTACACCCCAAAAGGCGACACAACCAATAATAATCATCTGTCTTATAGGATTTGCACTTGCTGCTTGGGGAAGGAACATCCAATATACAGCAATTACAATGGGTTGAATACTCCAGTATGGATCATAAAAACTAACATTATTGAAAATAACACTGAAAATGAATATTACTATTGTAGCACCAACATCAGCAACTAAGGTAATCCATAACGGATGCCAAGCTAAAATAGTTAATCCATAACCAATCCCAAAAGCTGCTCCAATAGCTATAGCATAAGCAAATATTACAAGAGCTAATGCTACCAGAAACTTTCCAAAATTATACTTACTAGATTCTTCTATAGTTGTTATTTCTGCCATTGTTGACTTAACTCTCCTGTTTGAGTTTAATCACTAATCATTAGGAATAGATACAATTATTCTTTCACTACAAGCATATAGATGTTAAAATTTTTCTAGTTAAAAAGATTTAGAAGTAATTTCTTAAATCTAAATACATTTCAGAATAATAGAAAAATTATGGTAATAAGAAAATCGAGCATATGGGCTGTACCAGCACATATCACTGGTGTATTTCAAATAATTGAACATGAAAATCCTTTATTGATGGGTTCACGTGGTGCTGGAATTTCTCTCTCTAATCGTATTAGAACACTTGTAAAATATGATGAATCTTCAAAGAAGCAGATTAGAGTTCTCTACAATGATCAAGAGATTGATGGTAAAGTAAGTAAAGTTGTTGCAAATAATTTTGGGAAGTATTTCGAAAAATCATCCCTAATAATTAAGCATAAGAGCGATTTTCCTATTCAAGCGGGTTATGGAACGAGTGGTGCAGGTGCTATTGGAACAGCTTTGGCATTAAATGAGATTTTTGATACTAAGAAATCAAATCAAGAATTAGGTCAAATGGCTCATGTTGCTGAGGTTTCCTGTAGAACTGGTCTTGGTGATGTAATAGCACAAATGTTAGGGAACGCAGAAATTCGGTTAAAACCTGGAGCACCAGGAATTGGTGTAATAAAACTACTTGATTGGCCAAACGAGGAAATGATATTAACGGCCACTTTGGGTAAGCTTTCAACCAAAGAAATAATCACTAATGAAGAAATGATAAACAGAATAAATACCAATTCCGAAAAGCTTTTAGCTGATTTAGAACAAAATCCAACTTTAGATGAATTTCTCAGAGTTAGCTATGAGTTCGCAAATAAAACGGGATTAATGACAGGTAAGTTAAAAAAATTAATCGAATATCTACGAGAGGATGAATTTCGAGCAAACATGGTTATGTTAGGTGAATCATTATTTGTAATCGGGGATATTTACGATTTGGAAGAATGTAGTAGCATCATTGATAATTATGACCCAAATGCTAAAATTTGGATTAATGCTTTAGCTAATGTAGGTCCAATAAAAGTAGCAGTTTGGTAGTTACACTTGAATTATGGTGAGATTTTTGACTGAAATACCAGAAGATCATCCTCGATTTTTATCATTAAAAGAGAGACATGCAATAATTGACGGTATGCATCAAAAGATTGTTGCAGAGGCAGGTTTAATTGCTCATGGAAGAGGGGAAGCATTCGATTATATTTTGGGTGAAGAAACCCCTGAATACGCTTTGATTCAAGAAGAAGCTGCTGTTGCTATCCTTCTATTAGCTAAGCATCCAGTAATTTCTGTAAATGGTAATGTAGCTGTTTTATGTCCTAAAGAATTAGTTCAGCTTGCGGAAAAAACCTCTGCAAAACTCGAAGTAAATCTTTTTTACCGTACTAAAGAGCGAGAGAAAAATATTGAATCTGTTCTAAAGAATGCTGGTGCTAAAGAAGTTCTTGGAGTACATTTAGGTGATCGAGCTAAAAATATCCCTGAAATAACCCATAAAAGAAGAATAGTAGATCCGAATGGGATTTTCCTGGCTGATGTTGTTTTTGTTCCATTGGAAGATGGTGATAGAACAACGGCTCTAAGGAAAATGGGAAAAACAGTCATAAGTGTTGATTTAAATCCAATGTCAAGAACGTCTGTTTGGAGTAATGTAACGATAGTAAATCATGTAAGAAGAGCTACTCAAGAGATGCTTAAAATAGTTGATGATTTGACTAAGAAATCCAAAGAAGAGTTAGAGACTATTATTGAGAATTATGATAACAGTAATTTGCTTCAAGAAAGCGTTAGATTTATGTCTGATAGACTAATCAAATTAGCTCAGAAACAGCTCAAGGAAGGATAGTCATGACAAAAATAACAGCATTTGATATACAAAAAATGAAAAAAACTGGTAAAAAAATCTCCATGTTGACTGCTTATGATTATAGCATGGCAATAATATTTGACGAAGCAAAAATAGATATTTTACTTGTTGGCGATACAATGGGTCAAATCATTTACGGTGCTGATACAACTTTAGAAGTTACATTAGATATGTCTATTAATCATTGTCAAGCAGTTACCAGGGGTGCTAAGAATTATAGTTTGGTTATTGGTGATATGCCATTCTTAAGCTATGGATTGACAATTGATGAAACAGTTGCAAATGCTGGTAAGCTAATAAAACAAGGTCATGCTGAAGCTGTGAAATTAGAGGGTGCAAGTGAAACACGACTAAAAGAAATCCAAGCTATGGTTGATATAGGAATCCCCGTACAAGGGCACATTGGATTAATCCCACAATCAGCATACAAATTAGGTGGTTACAAGGTTCAAGGAAAACCCGAATCTTTCTATACTGAAGATGAATTAATCCAACAAGCAAAAAGCTTAGAAGAAGCTGGTTGTTTTTCAATTATATTAGAAGCAATACCTCAAGATGTTGCAAAAAAGATAACCAAAGTTCTAAAGATTCCGACAATAGGTATTGGAGCTGGTCCACATTGTGATGGACAAGTTTTAGTTTGCTATGACATGCTAGGTTGCACTTCTGGACATAAACCTAAATTTGTAAAGACATACGCCAACCTTCGCAAGATTATTTTAAAAGCAGCTAAAGATTATGCTAAGGAAGTTGAGGAAGGCGAATATCCCACATTAGAATACTCTTATGGAGGTTGAATTTTTGATTCTAGTAATGGGGAGTGGTAGTGTAGGCAGTCTTTTTGGTGGTTTGGTAGCTGCCAAAAAACATGAGGTAATACTATTTGGTAGAAAAGCTCATGTTGACAAGATAAATAGCGATTCATTAAAGATTCAAGGTTTAATAAATCAAGATGTTAAAATCGCTGCTTTTGATAAGGTAGAAAAAGTAAAACAATATCTGATAGAATCAGAGAAATCTCTAGAGTATGTGCTATTTACTACTAAAGCACATCAAACTGAACGAGCTGCGAAACAGATACAGGATCTCATCCTTCCTGAAGTTACGATTGTTTCAATACAAAATGGTCTTGGACCTGAGGATATTTTAAAAGGAATTTTCAGTAAAAATATTGTTTTAAGAGTAGTAACATCTATTGGTGTTTGTCGACCTGAACCAGGAGTCGTTGATTTTACAGGGGATGGGAAAACACTTGTTGGATATAATTCGTTAGAAGAAAAAATTCCAGCGGAAAGACTTGTATCTATTCTGAAAGAATCTGATGTTAATTCTTTTCTCGAAGATAATATTTTGGGTGCTGTCTTTTCTAAAACAATTGTTAATTGTGCATTAAATCCTTTGACAGCAATTCACAATGTAAAGAATTTTGAAATCTACAATCAAAAACCCCTAAGAGAAAAAGCTACATTATTGGCACAAGAGGCCTGGAATGTTGCTAAAAAATTAAATGTTAAATTGACAACTGAAAATCCAATAGAATTTACATTTGAAATCATTAAGAAAACAGGTGAAAATTATAGTTCTATGCTATCTGACATTCGAAATAAACGAAAGACAGAAATTGACTATATTAATGGACGAATAGTAACACTAGGTTTAGAACATAATGTTGAAGTAGTCCATAATCAAGAGATTTACAACGAAATTTTATCATTGGAAAAATCGTTTCTTGAATGAAATTAATTTAGGTGCAAGAAAAATGAGTTACTTAAAAGAGGAGAAAACTACTGCTGATTTGTTTAAAGAACTTCGAGTACTACTAGGTGAGGAAGCTTCATATAATCAAGTTTTAAGTTCGATGTGTACTCTGCCACCAGACATTGCCAGAGAGATTGCATCTAAATATGCAGCAATAAACTTAGGAGATCCAGGATTATTTCCTCAAACCGTACAACTAGAAAAAGATGTTCTTGATCATCTTTCGAAGTTAGTTAATGCACCAGTTAATTGGAGTGGAACGATTACATCAGGTGGTAGTGAATCTAATTTAATAGGTTGTTGGGTTGCACGCAATTGGAGTAGAAAAGTTAAGGGTATTAATAGTGGCAAAATAATTTTTCCAAAATCAGCTCATGTTTCTTTTGAAAAAGCTGCAGATATTCTAAACTTAAATTCTGATTGGGTTTCATTAACAGAAAATTAACAAGCTGACATTGAAGCAGAAAAGCAATCAATTGATGAGAATACAGTTGGAATAGTTGGTATTGCAGGTTCAACTGGAACAGGTATATGTGATGATATCAAAGCATTAAGTGATTTAGCTATTGATCATGAATTATTCCTACATGTAGATGCTGCTTATGGAGGGACAATTTTTCCATATCTTGATAAATTAGGTTATAATTCACCTTCATTTGGTTTTGAAAATGAAGGTGTAATGAGTGTTTCTTTGGATACACATAAAATTCTAGGGAGCTTAATTCCTGGTGGTTCTATCATACTTCGTTC
>JAUVZH010000176.1 GCA_030602675.1 Candidatus Heimdallarchaeota archaeon
ATTACAAAACTTAGGATAAATCCCGCAATAAGGATATATTTTCTACCTATTCTGTCAGATAAACGACCAATGGTTCCTTGGAAAAGACCAGAAAGTAAATTCCTAATAGACATAATAAATCCTAAAACCTTAGCAGTGACACCAACTTCTCGAGCAAAAACTGAGAAGAACTGCATAAAGAAGCTCTGAGCTGATAGGCTGAATATTGAGATGAACCAAAGAAGTCCTTTTTTGTTTCCATTTAAACCAGATTCTGAAGCCTCATCTTGAGAGGAAGACTCATCACTAACTGGTTGTAATTCTTCTTCGTTCGTTTGACTATCTCCTACATTTATGTTCGATACTGAAAATTATGTTATAAAAAAGGATTTGGATATAGCAAAGAATTCAATGAAAATTGATGATTTAAAATTGATTGAATAGATATTGAGAATATTTAATTAAGAGAATATCATTTATTACAAATGGGGGTATCAGGGAAATGAAACAAAAACAGAAAGTGAATATTTTATTCTCAATATTGTTCACATTTCTAGTTGTTTTTTCAGTTATTTTCTTTCCAATATACTTTAGATCAAAAAAGACAGCAATTGAAGAAATATTGATCCTACAAATAGATGGTATAGAATGTACTGATCAACTACAGAAAGGTAGTTTTACATTAAAAGTAGCATTAATAAATAGGAGATCTTTTACAAAATACTCCATAAAAATTGAAGGAAACCTGTATTGGAATTATACAAGAAATATTACTATAACTAAAGAGATAAAAGATTCATCTGAAATATTACAAGAAGGTTTTGAAGTATTTCTTAAAATGAGAAAAGGAGTAAAGTCAGAAACTGAATTAATACAAGTAAGTAGTAATGGCTCATTATTTATTTGGTCAGATAACTTATGGTATAGTAAGTTTGGTGGAAGCATTAGAATAAAATATCGATTTCTTATACTTTGGTAGAAAAGATGGTGGGCGAGGCCGGATTTGAACCGGCGACATCCTGCTAGTAAGGCAGGCATCATACCGAGCTAGATCACCCGCCCAGCTCTGTTATTTCTTCGTTTCTTTTTTCTTTTTGAATCTTTCGTTTGATTAGTAGTTTATCTTACTCAATATTTTAAAATCAGCTTCACGTTAAACGAATGACTATTTGCCAAACAATCATAATAAATCCTGCTAAAAGGAGTGCTAAAAAGAAAATAAGCATAGGAATACTCAATCCCATAACTACCGCTTTTCTATAATCCTTCCCAGGTTTGAATGCTTCATTTATGTGGTAAAACTTCCTGCTTCCACTGAGTATTTCTACAATTTTTGCGTCATTGATAAGCTCATCTAATGCAAATCTCTTTTGTCCAAATAAATCAAGCTCATCTTCACTGATTGCTGTTTCTTCATCGTATGCATTTCTCTCAACAAAGACTTCAAGCATACCCTTTTTCACAGCTCTACTTACCTTCATGTGATCTGTTGGTGCTTCTTCTGCTTCTGGACTCAAGGTCGTTTCTCACACTCATTAGTAGATTGACTTTCTTTCTGTTAATTAAATTCCTTTTGGTTTCTTTCAGTTTCAATGAAATACTTAAAGCAGTAATTCGTTTTATTCGTTTAGTGAGTTTTTATTATGACAAAGATTATTCGAAAAGTTGACCTTTATGAAAAATTAATGACTATTCATAAGGAAAACACTCTTCTTGGGAGTGTTAGTGGTATTGTTCGTTACGATTATGAAGTTTTTATGCCTAAGAAAGGTGCTCAACAACGAGCCGAAGAACTAGCTCTTCTTAGCGGGATTATTCACGAACGTAATACTAATCCAAAAATCGGGTCGCTTTTGAAAGAAATCAGATCTCATAATGATTATGCTAAATTAGAGGAAGCTGAAAAAAGAAATATAGAATTAATACAAAGAAAATATGACAGAGCAACTAAGATTCCACAGGAATTTGCTATAAAACTTTCAAAACTTGGAGCAATTGCAACACAAAAATGGAAGGAAGCAAAAACAAAAGCTGATTATTCTATCTTCAAAAAAGAATTAGAACAGATGATTGAATTAAAGAAAAAGCAAGCTTATTATTTGAATCCCGATATGGATCCTTTTGATGTTTTGTTAGATGATTATGAGAAAGGTTTTACAAAGGAAGTTTATGATCGAATCTTTCAAGAAGTAAAAGCAGGTCTAATTCCAATTATCCAAGCTTGTGCTGATTCTCCTAATCAACCAGATGAATCTCTTATATATCGTGAATGCCCTGTTGAAATTCAAAGAAACGTCATTCTTGACTTAGCAAAAACTGTTCAGTATGATCTCGAGGGAGGTAGACTTGATGAAGCAGTTCATCCATTCTCCTCTGGCAGTTATGATGATGCAAGAATAACAGTTAAATATTATCCAGAAGATTTCACAAATGCATTCTTTGCAGGTTTGCATGAAGCAGGTCATGCTCTTTATAGTAAGAATTATCCCCGAAAATACAAGTATCAACCAATTGGTTCAGCTTGTTCTTCAGCAATGCACGAAGGTCAAGCACGATTTATTGAAAATATCATTGGAAGAAGTCCAGAATTTTGGGAATTTTACCTTCCACAATTTAAGAAACTAACTGGTAGTATTTTTGAAGATGTTGAATTGAAACCATTTGTTCATGCAATAAATAAAGTAACTCAGTCAAAGATTAGAATACATGCAGACCCAGTTACCTATTCACTTCATATTATTCTTAGATATGAACTAGAGAAGGAACTCTTCGCAGACAAACTGACAGTTGATGAATTACCAATTTATTGGAATGAAAAGGTGAAAGAATATTTGTCAATAGATATCGAAAACGATGCAGAAGGTATTTTACAAGATACTCATTATGCTTGGGGTCTTTTTGGATACTTCCCTACTTATGCACTTGGAAGCTATTACAATGCTCAATTCTTAACACAACTAGGTAAAGAAGTTCCTGAATGGAGAAATCAAATGAGAGAAGGTGATCTTTCCAATATTCTTAACTGGCTTAATACAAACATACGAAACAAAGGTAATCTATTTGATCCATTGGATTTAGTTAAGAATGTTACAGGAAAAGAATTTTCAGCTAGATATTTTATTGAAAGAACCAGTGAAAAATACTCTAAGATTTATGGATTCTAAAAAATCCTCATCCTCTCTTTTTTTTATTCAGTTTAGCGTAATCCTTTAAATTTAAATGAAACTTTTCCATACTTGGAGAATAATATTGACAATAATCACTCATGAATTTGATTTATATCAAAAGCTGTTGGACAAATACAAAGATATTGTTATTTTAAATAATATCTATGGCCATATTTACTGGGATATGGATACATATATGCCAGAAAAAGGAACAGAGCAACGATCCGAAGAATTTGCAATGATGAGCGGATTGCTTCACGAAAGGATTACTGATCCTGAAGTAGGTTCTTTACTGGATCAAATTAAGGAACATGAAAAGTATCAGAAACTAACAGCAGCTGAAAAAAGAAATATCCATTTAATAAAGAAAGAATACGACCGAGAAACAAAGGTACCAAAGGAATTAGTAAAAGCAATTGCCAAACAAGCAGCAATTGGTAATGAAATTTGGAAAAAAGCGAAAAAGGAATCTAATTATGAGTTGTTTAAACCTGAATTAATCAAGATTTTTGATCTTATCAAGAAAAGGGCTCAGTACATAAATCCAGATTTAGATCCTTATGATGTATTACTAGATTTGGGAGAACCTGGAATTACTCGAGAGAAACTTGATGAACTGTTTTCTGAACTTCGTAATGGACTTATTCCTTTGATTAAAGCAATAACCGATTCACCAAATAAACCCGATTATTCGTTGATTCAAAGAGATTGTCCAAAAGCTATCCAAGAAAAAATCTCACAAGATACTGCATTAGTTGCAAAATATGATTTAACTGCTGGTCGCATTGATGAAACAGTTCATCCTTTTACTACTGGATTCTATGATGATGTTAGAATAACTACTCATTATGCATTAGATGATTTCTCAAGCTCATTTTTTTCAGTGCTTCATGAAGCAGGGCATGCACTTTATGAACAAAACATGCCAAAAGAATACAAATACCAACCAGTTGGATATTATTGCTCAGATGGCTTTCATGAGTCTCAATCACGTTTCATTGAAAATGTAATTGGTCGTAGTAAAGAATTCTGGGAATATTTTCTACCCAAATTAAAAGAGATAACTGGTGATATCTTTGCTGATGTTGACTTGGATTCATTTGTTCTTGCTATCAACAGAGTTATCCCATCAAAAATAAGAGTGGAAGCAGATCCAGTCACTTACTCAATGCATGTAATTGTTCGTCACGAAATAGAGAAGGATTTGTTTGCTGGAAAAATCTCTTTTGATGATTTACCTAATATTTGGAATGAAAAGATGAAAGAATATCTTGGTGTGACAATCGAGAATGATGCAGAAGGTTTGCTCCAAGACGTTCATTGGTCTGGAGGTGGATTTGGTACTTTCCCGGGTTATGCTATTGGCAACATAATTGATGGACAATTATTGTGGAAAATTGAACAAGATATTCCCAAATGGCGAAACCAAGTCAGAAAAGGTAATCTTTCTGATGTTGTTGATTGGTTAATTAAAAATGTTCATCAAAAAGGTAATCTTTACGATCCATTAGATTTGATAAAAGAAATTACTGGTGAAGAGCTTTCAACAAAATATTACTTGGATTATCTTCGTAAAATATATTCAAAGATTTATGGATTAAAAGAGTCTTAACAAATTAAACCTTACTGGAATTTAACTTTGGATGATTTCCATCCAATTTTTTCTTATTTTTTTCAAAAATATGGTATATAACCAAAGATTAATTTTCATTACTTACATTTTTGATTCAGTTCTAAAGGGTAAAGCTAAAATGAAAACACCATCTGGATTTAAAGGAAAATCCCATTCGGATGTAGAAGCAATGGCTGTGAATCGTTCAAAGGAATTAGTTGATCTTATAACTCACTTTGCTCCTCAACAACCAATTTCAGAGTTTTACAATTGGTTTAAAGAACTCCTAACATTTAACGAAAATTACCCTTTTAACAAAGAGATACAAAAAAATTTTGCTAAATCACTTAAAAATTCCATTAGAATGTTTGGTAAAAGAAAATCATTTGCTGATATGTTATATATTTTAGATGAATTACAAAAGCTTCAAAAAAGCAATCCTCAGAATGAAATTTTAACTGAATACTTAGCTGAAACATTCTCTAATGTTATCTCCTATCTGCGTGGTTCTTGGGATGTCGAAGGAACTTCAAAGATCTTGAAACAATTAAGGAAACTAGTCAAGGAATACAAAGATAACAAAGTGGTTTTAGCACATTTTGCTAAGAGCTATTCAAATGCTATCAGTCGTTTCTGTTCAGATCGTCATAATTTTACTTGTGACAAATTACTATTTGAAATTAGAATGCTAGCGAATAAGAATAAAGATGATTCTAATATACAGGCTGAATTTGCTCAGGCACTAACAAGTATTATAGGTACATTTGCTCGAGAAAGTAGAATTAATGAGTTAAATCGAGTACTTGATGAATTAAGACGTGTTGCCGGTCGCTTTCCAAAAAATGAAAAAATACAGCTATTACTAACAAGAGGTACAATACTATCATCTTTAGCTGAAAGTAAAAATGTTTAGAAAAAGAAAATATGACTAGAAAATGGCAACTCAAAGTTTAATTTGTAATTAAGGATGTTATTTCAATCTGATTTTACTTTCACTGATCTCTTCACCTTAGCTTTTTAAAACTAAAATGAATCATTTAAACTCGAGACAATGAATTTTTATTAGATGATTGTTTCTCAATTTTATAGTGTTGGAATTCAATTGCCGAGGGTTGGAAATTAATGAATAAAATACAGAAAACCATTCAAGATACAGTGAAAAATAACATAGAAATTATCGAATCTGAAAGATACAATTCGAAAGATCCGATAATTACCTTAGAGGAAAATGATTCTCATGAAGAGATAATAATTAAACTTCTAACTTCAGAAAGAACAGGTGCTCCCCTGAAATATAAGAAGGAGTTTCTGAATCCAGCAGCAGATTTAGCACTAAGCAATTTTAGAAAAGGAGTTAGTAC
>JAUVZH010000180.1 GCA_030602675.1 Candidatus Heimdallarchaeota archaeon
AGTAATGATCTCTATTATGATACTTATGTCAACATCATCAAAAACTACAATCTTTCGTCCACCTTTGCGATAAGAATTCAAGTGTTTATTTTCTGATACAGCTTGACTGATACATTTAGCCACCCAAGCAGTCATAGAGACATTATAGTTTTTTTGTTTCTCTATTTCCTCCATCTTTGCTAAAGCTTTAGTAACATCTATTTCAATTAACCCACAAACCCTGTTAAAAGAAGCAGCAACAGCATTGTAGTCTGCTAGAATCCTTCTTGTAGGTGAAAACTTTCTAATTTGATAATTCTTTTCTTTGGGCATACAAAACAAATTGTTTCTAGCTCATATATAAATTTTGTATATAGAGAGAAAAAAGTAGAATCATTACATACGCTTCATCTTTAAGATTAGAAGATAGTGTCAGGAAAGACACACTTCAACGATAGACTCCCATTATTGTAAGTTTATTCAGACATTCCATTATCTACTTTTCTTATTACAATTACTGCGATAATAATTGAACTATTAAAGAATATTATCGCAAAATAATGAATTTTACATCCCTTTTATGGATTCAGTTTAATTTTTATTAGCGTTAAGCTTTTTTATTATAAAATCATTAGATATCACTACTATTAGAGGATTAGCAATGAGTAGAACATATACCAACGTTTTTCGCATTAATCTTGCAGAATATTTTCTCATTGATGACTATGGTAAACACAAACGCATCACTCCTCGCCCGAAAATACTCTTTGATAATTCTGCTTTAATCATTGTTTCGAATTTCGATCAAAAGATCTATGACTTTACCGGTATTAATGCTTCTGAACAGAAACAATCTGCTACCAGTAAATTGGCTAAAGAGTTAGGAGCTAAGCATGGCTTTTCTGTTGAACGAATTACCTATCCCTCCGAAAATATTCCCCCCGAACATCTTCAATTCATTGAATACTTTGCTGATGATCATTATCTTCCTAAAGGGCAACTAGACACTTCGAAACATTATCATTGCTATTTCTGCGAGCAATTATTAGTTAGAAAGGACAATTCTTGTTCCTCATGTGGGAAAGAGATTGTTATCTGTTTTGTCTGTAACTTTCCCATTTTATATGGTGACCTTGTTGGGAAATGCAGCTTATGTGGCGCAGTAGCTCATCTCGTTCATTTTTATGAATGGATAAAAGCTTTAGGAATGTGCTCTAAATGCAATCAGAAGCTTCATCCTGAAGGAATCATTCCTATAACTGAGGAGAATAAAGATTCTTTCTTTGACTAGATGAACAATTTTCACTCTTCGACTTCTTTGTTCAGGTCTAAAAGTTCGGTTCGCTTCGGTAAAGACACGCTAAGATGAGAAGTATCTACTTACTGAGCATCTCGTTTGCAGAATTGACTCAATGACTATTTAATCTACAAATTTTTTGCAAGGAAAAATAATATGTGAAAGAGTTAATATAAGAAAATAGGAATAGAATATCTAGTGATGAGTGTATGACAACTCCTTTAATAAATGAAAGAATAGAGGTAAATCCAAAGATACTAACAGGTAAAGCAATCATAAAAGGAACAAGAATAGCAGTCGAGTTCATATTAGAATTACTAGCAAATGATTGGGCTTATGAAACTATACTGGAAAATTATCCTCAACTAAAGAAAGCGGATATTCTCGCGGCAATAGATTATGCAAGAATCATTATAAAAGAAGAACAATTGCGACCAGTGAAGGTTGAAGAATGAAAATCAGGTACCTTGCAGATGAAAATATACCTCTAGTAGTAATAAAGGAGTTAAGCGAACAAGGATTTTCGATTGAAAGCATTGCTTCAAGTAAAAAAGGGATGACTGATATAGAAATAATGAAATTTGCTTTTGATAAAGAACTAGTGATAATCACCTTTGATAAAGACTTTGGTCAACTAATTTTTAAGGAAAAGGTTAAGTCAAAGGGGATAATCTTACTTAGAATTCCTCCTACTTCACCTGATAAAATAAAATCATTTATTAAACAAATACTTGAAGACAAAGAATTCAATCCTTTAGAGAAATTTGTTGTTATTTACGAGAAACATATGAGAATTGTAGATTTATCTTGAATAAGAAACATTTCTGATTTTTTTAATTTACATATGATGCCAATAAGTTTTGCTTTAGATAGTCTTTTTTTTTCCTGATAGTAAATCCATAATATTAACCTTAGTTTTTGTTTATAATTCACTATTTATTTTTAATCTTACAAGTGTTTGAAACTTATTCTTACATAATCTTCCAAAGACATTGGTTCATATTCAAAGGTACTCCTTAGAATCTTGTGATCCTCTATAGCTTGTTTAGCTAAATCTGTAGGGAAATTATTCAGAAGTTGAACATATTTTACTAAATGTCTTAGATAGGGATTAAATGGATAAGTAACAATTGAAGCAATTTTCAATCCAAATAATGGTAATTTACGATATTTTATCTTTCTTCCAAGAACAGATGAGATTCTTTCTGCTACCTCTGGAAATGAAAATGGTTCAGCAGAAGTCATATGAAATCGTTTTTTATTTAAGTCATCTCTTATTGCTGCTTGAGCAGCAATCTCACCAACGTCTTGTGGAGCTACTGAAGGCATTATTGGTGAACCTCCACCAGGAACAATCATCATTCCTTTTCGAGTAAAACTTTCGAAGATCATATATGAAGGCGGACAACCTAAAACAGTCCAGTTTAGATTAGAATTAGCTAATCGATCTTCTATTGCCATTTTATAATAGCCTACTTCTAGTTTTAATTTGCTAATTAATTCCTTTTGGATATCATATATAGAAATGAAAACAATTCGTTTTATTTGTGATTTTTCTGCTTCATCCAAGATTGTCATTACTGCATCGTGTTCTATTTTCTTTTGTTTTCGAATAAGTTTAGGATGCATTGCTGATAAACTAATGATTATAGCTTTAACATTTACAAGTGAGCCAGTAATTGATTCTCTATTAAGAACATCACCCTCAAAGTATTCTGGTTCTTCCCCAAGTTTCTTTTTAGCCCTTTTAATATCTCGAGTGAAAACCTTTACTGGTATTTTCCTTTGAACCAAGCTTTTCACGATATATTGTCCATAATTGCCTGTTCCACCAAAAATTAACACTGAGTCTAGCATCCTATAAATAACACCAAATATAAATTATCTTCTCCAAGTATTTGAATAATTCTTTGCTTGTTGGTTTTATATCAAAAATATATTAATCAGTCACAATGTATAATTCCTGTTTTAGTTACTGGACGACTAACTTGAAAACAGCAAAAATAGCCATTTCGATCTGTTCTTTTTACAATAAAATTAACTCCAAAAATTATTGGAAAAACAAAGTAAAAAAGCTAAAGCACTCACTTCTTCTTTAAGAATTAGAGAGTTATCTTTAATGCAAATAATAAGAGTTATCTTAACCTTATAATGAATTTTCTCTTAATTATAACTGGTTTGAATTATGAGATTATTGGGTTGGAAATTATTATTACTCTCATTAGTTCTTACACTTCTAGTGAAACCTATCTATTCCTATTCTCCTGAAATTGAAGAAGAAACTATAATTAGATATAATCCTGAAGGCAAAAATGAGAATGTGTCAATAAAAAGCAGATTCAGAAATTTCCCCAAAGCAATATCTAAGAATGATGAGGAAATTGGAAATCAAGGAATTTTTTGGTCTTTAGATGTTTTAGGGGGATTATATGTTCAGAAAAGGGCAACTTTGTTATCTGTTGGAGAGAAGTGTTATATTTATATGGCAAATGAAACAATCGAAGATATTGGACAATCAACAGCAATAAATAATTGTAATTATTATAGAGATGAATTTGATGTTGTAATCTATGATAAAAATATTGAATTCATGGGGCACCCGGATGGTCGAATAGGGGATATAGACGGAGACCCAAAAGTAACCGTTTTAATTGTACCATTAAATGGTGCAGGGGGGGTGTATCTCCAAAAAGATGACATACCAGATTCTACTTACTCCAATCACCGAGAAATGGTCTATATTGATTCAAGTATGGGGGAAAGAATAGGGGGATTAATGACCTTAATGCATGAATTTAATCATCTTATATGGTTTAACAATGAAATGGATGAAGGTCATTTCCTTTTGGAAGGAGCAGCTGAATTCGCCATCTATTATGCAGGATATCTATCAACAGCATCAAACTACCGGGGAATAAATCTAACATGGCACACTAATAATTTCATCGATAATCATCAACGTTCGCTCCTATCATTTCATTTAAACAATAGGATTCCCCTGAGTGAAGAGTATGGTAAAGCCTATTTGTTTATGCTTTATTTAGTAGAACAATTCGGTATTGATTTTCTCAGAAATCTTGTTTTGACCTTACCAGATGGTCCATTAGGAATCGATAGTGCCTTGAATTCATCAGGCTATAATGTTAGATTTAATGAGGTTTTTCTTAATTGGATCACTACTTGTACGATTGATAATGAGATAATAGCTAATGGTATCTATGGTTTCAATAATGTTGATTTTGTAGTTAACTCAGATGAAATAGTTGATAATTATCCCCATCAAAAGAAGGAAATGAAGCATTATCCCTACGGCTTTCATGTGAAGAAATTGATAAACCCACCAGATAATTTTACTTTTCAAATAACTAATCCATACCCAACACATTCGTTAGGAATTTCAATAGCTATTAATGATCAAAATGGTTGGCAAGTAATAAAAACAACCTACTCAGAGATTATTGAGACAATTAACATTTTTATTTCTGGGAAAAATATCAATGAAGCATTTATTCTAACGACTCTAATATCTGAGAATACCCCTGATGATTTTCTTGATTTTATAAACGTAGGTGAAGAATCCTTTTATCTACTAGATTATTCCATTGTAGAAGGTCATATTCAAACAACTAAAATGAATTGTATAAGCATTGGATTTGTTCTAGGATTCATAGTTGTTTTATCTATTGTAAGGAAACGAAGGAATCTTAAAACAATTCAATTAGATTAGAAATTAGATGTAGCAAGTGTTCATACTTTTTATATTAAATATGTTCATTCTTCAATAAAAAATAAGTCACTCGCATTTCTTCCTCAAAAAAATCTTAGTGCAACTAAACAAAATGAAAAACAAAAAAAATGTAGAATCACTGCACACACTTCTTCTTTAAGGGGTAGAAGCCTAGTTCGGGAAGGACAATAAAGAATAAGAGCCTTGAATTTATAATTCAACGAAATCAATGAATATTGAAATTGCTTTTTTCATTTTTTCTTTATTCTTTGTAAGATAGTCTTGGTTAAGTTTTAAAGAATTCAAAAATTCTTGGAGTTTGAGAAACAAATCGTCATCGGGAGCTTCTATAAGTGTGAATAGCTTAACTCTACGACCTCTTTTCATCGTCTGTTCTTCAGGTGGTTGAACTGTTTCATTAGATTCTTTACTGATAAAAACAGCTTTTACTTGGGGTTTCTCTTTTGTTGTTTTTCGTTTCAACTCAAAAAGCTTACTTGTTATATTACCGTAAATGCTTGGAGCTCTTTGTAATGTAAGTTCCCATTCTTCTAAAATCTTAATCTTGTTTTTCTTTTTAGCAAATTCCTTAAGCTCTTCAGAAAGTTCTATATTGCTAATTTCACTGATGGTTTTTGCTGTTGAATAATAATGAGTATATCTTTTATCCGAAGAATTTCCTATTTCATCTTTAATAACAAATCTTGCGTCTAATAAGAATCCTAAGCTTCTGAATAGTGTTGCTTTGCTAACATCTAGGTCAAACCTCAATTGATAAGGAGTACTTTTACCATAAATCATAAGGTAAAAATAAATTAATAGACATGATCCTATCTTATAGACTTTAAGATTTTTTTCAATTGTTTCTAAGATATCATCATGTTTCAATTTTTTCACTTCAAGTTTTATTTAGGAAATGAGTTCCTCAAGAATTATCAATCATATAAGTATTTAGATTTTTAGCCACCAAATTACTTCCTAATTAAAGCAATTTTTTGTTGAGGATAATCTAAAATGATTTCAAAATCTTTCAGAAAAGGATAACCAAGAATTCCAGCAATTTTTTTATCACCTTCTC
>JAUVZH010000185.1 GCA_030602675.1 Candidatus Heimdallarchaeota archaeon
GTCTGGTTTTACATCTTCATGATCAACTGCGAAAAGCTTACCTGTTCGTCCTAAACCGGTTTGAATCTCATCTGCGATCATTAAAACATTGTATTTTGTACAAATTTCTCGAGCTTTCTTTAGGAATCCTTTACCAGGGTCAATAACTCCTGCTTCACCTTGCAATGGTTCAAACAAGAAAGCTGCAACGTTTTCAGGTCCTAACTCTATAATAGTATTCTCAAGTTCTTCTGTATCCCCATAAGTAACTGCTACAAAACCAGGAGTGAATGGTCCAAAATTACCAAAATATCTTCCATGACTAATATCAGTGCTAAATCCTACAATTGTTATTGTTCTTCCATGGAAATTATCCTTACAAACAATAATCTTTGCTTGGTTTTTTGGGATTTTCTTTTTGATGTAACCCCATGCTCTAGCGACTTTCAAACCAGATTCAACCGCTTCAGCACCAGTATTCATTGGTAGAGCCATGATACCAGTTTTCTTAGGGTCATTTACGTGTGGTTTCATGATATCACAGAGCTGCTTTAAGAAAGGACCCATCTTATCATTATGAAATGCTCGAGATGTAAGTGTGAGTAAATCTGCTTGTTCTTTAAGTGCTTTAATTATCTCAGGATGACGATGTCCGGTATTATGACTTGAATAAGCAGACAAGCAATCCAAATATTTCTTCCCTTCAGGATCATAAACCCATACACCCTCAGCTTTTGAAATAACAACTGGTATTGGATGGTAATTATGGGCTCCATATGTAGTATCCATTTCCATGAGTTCTTTTGAACTTGGCATAATAATCATAACCTTTAGTTTTTAACAATGATAATTGTTAATTTTTATGCATAAATACAAAATCCTCTTCTTAATAAAATTGTTGGAGAAGTTGATTTACTAATGCAATAAGAATTATTTTTCCTCTTTGCTTTGCTTACTTCTATTATATGCTATTATAGATATAAATTCAAATGCAATATTAGCTGCTAATAAAGCTGTTATTTCTGAGGGATCAAATGCTGGTAAAACTTCTACAACATCAAATCCGATGAAATTAAGATCTTTTAAACCTCTAACTAGTTTCATTGTTTCTTTACTTGTTGCTCCACCAACTTCAGGTGTTCCTGTTCCTGGTGCGAAAGCTGGATCAACAAAATCAATATCAAATGAAAGGAAAACTTTGGTATCTCCTACTCTTCTAATCATTCGTTGAATCAATTTATCTATTCCAATTTTGTTTATTTCTTCCATTGTTACAACATCAAATCCCATGGCTTTTGGGATTTCTAGGTGATTTTTTGAAAAAATGGACCCACGCAAACCGACTTGTATTGATTGATCAACAAGAAGTAATTTCTCTTCAATAGCTCTCGCAAAAGGTGTTCCGTGATTATATGGTCGACCAAAATATTCATCCGATGTATCACTATGCGCATCAAAGTGGATAAGAGCGACTGGTCCATGCTTTTTAGTTATCGTCCTAAGCTCTGGTAAAGTTATTGCGTGATCACCACCTAATAAAATTGGAATAATACCAGCATCAATTATTGGAAATAGACTTTCTTCAATTCGTTTATAGCTATCTTCAATATAACCTGGAACTACAGGCAAATCTCCATAGTCTACACCTGAAAGATAATCGAATGGACTGATATTCAGAACCGGGTTATGGTGACGTAATAAAGCTGATACTTTTCTAATAGCAGCAGGTCCTTCTCTTTGTCCTGTTCTATATGATGCTCCCGCATCTGATGGAACTCCAATTATAGCAAAATCAATATTTTCTGTAGTTTGTTTATGAGGTAGTCGCATAAACGTTTTAACTCCAGAGAATCTGGGCGACTTTAGAGGATCAACTGGTTTGTATTTGTTCAGCTTTATCACCTTTCTTTTAGTATGTGTTATTCATTCATAGATAGTTTTCAAATAAATGTCTCTTTTCATCTAATAAAATTTTATTTGCTTCATATTAATTAGCTTTTTATAAGAAAAATAAAACAGATGTTTAATGCGTATGGTGTAATCCTAAATGAAAGATGTGATAAATGGGGTTCCTGAAGAACCAGGAGTTTATTTCTTCATAAATCAAAAAAAAGAAATCATCTACATAGGTAAATCAGTTAATCTTAAGAAAAGGGTTACAAGCCATTTTAGAGATGGAAAGGATCAAGTTTTCAAAAAAGTTGTTTTTGAGAATGGTTTGAAAAAAGCACCTATGGGTGTTTGGGATTACACAGAAAGATATCTTGAAGTTGTACCATCATTGATCTATAACCAAGAACTAAAGAAGAAGAATAAAATTGTAAGTAAAACAAAGGAAATAAAATTTATCATAACTGATAATGAGGACGAAGCATTAACTCTAGAAGGATGTTTAATTTCTGCTTTTAGACCTATTGTAAACAAACAGCATTGGAAGTATCCACTAATTGAAATAACACTTGGTGAAGAGGTACCAAGAATCTTAACAAGCTACCAAGCTCTCTTACCAGATAGCTTTATTTTTGGACCATTTAATATTGCTTCAGATATTGATTTAGCTATGGAAGGATTTCTATCAATCATACCGATTTGCTATGCTCCAAATACAATCAAACCGGGTGGAAGATACCCCCAATCTTGTTTTAGACATCAAATAAATCGATGTATAGCTCCATGTAAAAATAGTAAATGGAATAAAAAACAATACAATAACTTTGTAAAAGAATTCATTTTTGAATTGAAAAATAAAGGAAATGGAGTCGTCAAAGAACTCGAGATGATGATGTATGAGGAAACAAATAACGAAAATTACGAAGGAGCAGCTGCTTTAAGAGATAGAATAAATGCTATAAAAGAAGTGTTTTCAACAAAAGCTATACCTACAGTTCTAAAGAAATATTACAATGAGATCAAAGAAATCGTTAGTGGAAATTTCGATTATGCAAAAACAATCGATAAAATAATTACAAATAATGGAAAAAACCAAAAATAATGGTAAACGAAATTTTTATATGAAAAAAAAATGAAAAAGAACCATCAATAAAAATATAAATCCTTTTTAACCGTTTCGAGCATGTGATAAGAGAGATGTGAGAAAAACTGAACATCTCGAAAAATTAGAACAAGGAGAAATAATAATTGGCAAAATTCCAACTAAATATAGGAAACCCAGAATCTGGCAAAAGCTATAAAACAATAATTGAAGGAGCAAAAGCCAAAATAATAATTGGTAAAAGAATTAGTGAAGAAATAGAGGGTGGTCCTATAGGTTTTCCAGGATACATCTTTAAGATTACGGGCGGAAGTGACAAAGATGGCTTTCCAATGAGAAGTAATCTCGAAGGACCTATTAGAAAAAGAATATTAACAACTAGCGGACAAGGATTTAGAATAAAAGAAAAAGGATTAAAGAAGAGAAAACTAGTTAGGGGAAATACTATTAGCGACGATATCTATCAAATAAATATGCGAATCGTCGAAATGGGTAAGAAGAAATTAGAAGACTTAATTACTGGAGAATAGAAAAGTTTTGAGCAAAGAAACCACTTCCGAATCAAAAGCTGAAGAAAAAATAGAAGCAAGCAGTAGTGCTGCTAGTAAGAAAACCACTGCTAAAAGTAGTACGAAAGCTAAAGCTGTAAAGAAAGAAGTGGTAGAAGTAACTTCTGAATATTCAAAAGGTAAGCAAGCTGAAGTTAATATTGGAACAATTGGGCACGTTGATCATGGAAAGTCTACACTGGTAAAAGCTCTTACTGGTATTTTTCCTGATACTCATTCTGAAGAATTGAAACGTGGTATTACAATTAGGTTAGGTTATGCTGATACAGATATTCTTTACTGCCCCAAATGTCCTGAAGACAAGAAATGGACAACACAAACAATATGTCCTGCTTGTGGTGAAGAGACAAAAATTAAACGAAGAATTTCTTTTGTTGATGCCCCTGGTCATGAAGTATTAATGGCAACATTACTTACAGGTGCAGCTATTTTTGATGGTGCTATTCTAGTAATAGCTGCTAATGAAAAATGTCCACAAGCACAAACTCGAGAGCATCTTGCTGCTATGGATGCAGTAGGTATTAAGAATATTATAATTGTTCAAAATAAGGTTGAACTTGTTTCTGAAGAGGAAGCAATCAAAAGCTATAATGATATTAAGATATTTGTTAAAGGAACTGTTGCAGAGGGTGCACCAATAATCCCAATGAGTGCTGTTCACGGAGCAAACCTTGACTATTTAGTCAAAACTATAGAGGATGTTGTTAAAACACCAAAAAGAGATGAAAAAGTAGAACCTCGTATGTTTGTAGCTCGATCTTTTGAAGTAAATAAACCTGGAACAATCCCTGAAGAACTACTTGGTGGAGTTCTAGGAGGATCAATCATTCAAGGTGTTCTCAAAGAAGGAGATGAAATTGAAATTGTTCCTGGTATACGAAAAGATAAACTCTACAAACCGATTAAAACCACCATTTCCAGTATTCATGCAGGTACTTTAGGTAGAGTGAAAGAAGCTAAACCAGGTGGATTGATGTCTATAAGGACATTCATTGACCCAGCCTATACACGATCAGATAATCTTGTTGGCAATATTATAGGAAAACCAGATAAATTACCTCCAGTTTTAGAAGAATTAAAGTTAAAAGTTAACCTCATGAATTTTGTTGTAGGGGTTGAAGAGAGAATGAAAGTCAGTAAATTAGCTGTTGGTGAACAGTTAATGTTGAATGTCTGGACCGCTATTACATTAGGCGTTATAACAAGTGTAGGAAAAGGCAATATTATTACAATTAAACTTACACGACATGTATCAGCTGAAAAAGATACTCGAGTAGCAGTATCCAGAAAAATTGCAAATAGATTTAGATTGATTGGTTTCGGTATAATTCAATGAAAATCAATCACAAGAGGGAAATCTTTGTCTTTAGAAATTGTACTAGATACTAACATTCTACTTTTAGCAACTGATAGTAAATTTAATCTCTCATCTGAAATAGTGCGTATTGTTCCTCAAAAACACGAAATTGTTGTTTTGTCTGCTTGTCTTGATGAGTTAGAGCTACTTAGCAATAAACCAAAATTAGCTCGTCAAATACTATTCGCTAAAAAACTTATAGAAACACTAAATCTTGTTTTTTATAACCCAAAAGATATCAAAAATACAGATGATAAAATTATTCAGTATGCAATAGAAAACAAGGATAAATGTGTTGTAGTAACTAATGATATTGGTTTAAGAAGAATTTTAAGAGAACATAATCTTCCTATTATTTTTGTTCGCTCTAAAAAGCATTTGGAACTTGAAGGTGTTTTACCTAGATAATTACTAGCATTACTCTCTTTGCCATGACTCTTTTAGTTCAATAACATCATCAAGTAAATCTTTAGCTTGTTTCTTCATCTCGTAAACTTCGATTCCTGCTTCCTTAAGTAAGTCGATTCCTTCTGTGTCAGAATATTGACCTGAAACGACAACTCTTTTTATCATGGCATTAATAATCATTTTAGCACATATCTTGCAAGGATACCCTGTTACATATAAAGTTCCACCACGAGTAGATTCTCCATGGATTGCACATTGAATTATAGCATTTTGTTCACTATGAACGCCTCGACAGATTTCATGTTTTGTTCCACTTGGAATTTTTAATTCATCTCTTAAACAACCTATCTCAATACAGTGGGGCATATCTTTTGGAGCACCGTTGTATCCTGTAGAAATAACATGATTGTTTTGAACTATTACTGTTCCAAATTGTCTTCTTATGCATGTTGATCGAGTAGACACTAGTTCCGCCATTGCTGTAAAATATTCATCAACTGATGGCCTTGCTCTCACAGTTTTCTTTGTTTTTTTAGTCAAAATGCTTACCTCTTTTTTAATACTGCTAGCAAACTAATTTTAAGTGTAGTGGTATATTGTTATATAAGATTCTTCTGAGGATGGAAAAATGGCTTTTAATAAAGACTTTCTAAAAAAATTTCTAGAAAGAAGAATTGATGAAGGATGGCACAATAATTTTGGTAATAG
>JAUVZH010000431.1 GCA_030602675.1 Candidatus Heimdallarchaeota archaeon
CGTATAGCTGTTGGTAGAAGGGTAAAAGGACTAAGTAATTATTTATTTTTCTCAGCTTTAATGGATTTACAAAAACGAGGTACGATTATCAAGAAGAAGAATTTGCTAAACATGAAATATACTTTCTATACGCTATCTGAAGATGAGAGAAGTCTTAGACACATAGATAGTATGCCACGGGAACAAATAAGTGGTATAGAACTTAAATACATCACATCATTTTATCAATTAGAAAAAGATCTTATTTTAACAAGATTTTTCTTCTAACACTTTTTCTTCAATTTTTTTATTACTTTTCAGTTAATAGTAGGCATAAAATCATCATAAATTGATGTTTTTAAGGAAAGGGAAAGCTAGATTAATTACTTAGTATGTTCTATAATTCATTGGTAATCGATATTTTGTACATTACCACGGAGATTATAGATGCAACCCGACTACAAAAAACTTTACGAAATTGTTTGCGACCTTTATTCGGATACAAACCATTTTTATTACGGGCAATGGGATGAGACTTTCTATACATTGCGTGTTTTTGAGACTTGCAAACAATTGATAAAGAAAACCCGGATGAATATTGATGAAGAGATAGTTTTAACAGCAGCTCTTTTTCATGATGTAGGAAAAACAAAACTTGACACTGAAGAGAAGATCAAAAAAGAGTGGGATGATCACCCAGACTATGGGGCAGAAATAGTCCGTGAAATTCTTCGTGATCGAGGATTTAAAAATGATTTTGTGGAAAAGGTTGTTTATCTTGTGAAACATCATGATGATAGACCAAATAAGGTACAAATGGTTCGTACACTAGAGCTTAAGATACTACAAGATGCAGACTTACTTGCAGATATGGGTATTGCCAGTTTTATCAGACCATTCCTTTATAGTGGCAAAAATAAGAGGAAAACGATAAACAATGTCAACTATATAAAATCTGCAAGAGAAAAAGATGGAAGTATATCAAAAGAAAATCTTTACCGATTAAATCTGAAAGCATCAAAACGATTAGCTGCTAAGATGATTAAAGAATCAGACAAACTAAATGATAAAATCTTCAAACTAACCGAATCAGAACTACTCGATTAATATCAAAATTAAACGGCATTTTGTCACCAAAATCCTTTAAATTACTTGACATGTACGACTGTTTTAGGTGATATTATTGAAAGCATTCATTTCTGTTGATTTGGAAGGGTTACCATATTTGGTAATACCAGGTCATTTAGGGTTGAAAGGGTCACTTTATAATGAAGCTCGCGAAATAGCTACAAAAATTACTATGATTGTAGCTGAAGAATTGCATAGCAATGGTTTTGAGGAAATCATAATTGCAGATAGTCATGGACCAATGGTGAATTTACTAGTAGATGACCTACCTGAATATGTCGAAATAGTAAGAGGGAATCCAAGACCTACAAGCATGGTTAATGGAGTAGAGGGTTGTGATGTAGCACTTTTTCTTGGTTATCATGCAAAATTTGGTACCGCAAGATCAACATTTGATCACACTTATAGTGGGAGAACAATACATTGTGTTGAAGTTAATGGAGATCCAGCAAGTGAATTTCTCCTCAATACGTATGTAGCTGGTGATCACAATGTTCCGGTTATACTTGTCGCGGGTGATGCACAATTATTGAAAGATGATGTTGTAAAATTCACTCCATGGGCAGAAAGAATTATACTTAAACAATCATTAAGCAGGCTTTCTGCAAGAAGTAAAAGTATGATTAAGATTGAAAAAGAACTTAGGGAAGGAACAAAGAGAGCGATTAAAAATTATAAAGGCAAACAAGTTAAGACTCTAGTTGCAAAGAAGGAAGTTAAAATGGAAATAACATTCCAAAGCAGTCTTAGTGCTGACGTTATTGAATTATTGCCTTTTATAAAACGAATAGATGGTTTGAAAGTTGAATACCTAGCAAAAGATATGATTGAAGCCTACAACATTTTTCAAGTTCTTGTTACTGCTGCTGGTGGATTAAATGCCCTTATGCAACATTTACAATGAAAAAAAGAGCAACTAATCCTGTTTTTCTATTCGAAAGATTCAACTACTTAAAGTTACAAAAGTACCAGAGTTATTTCTTGGTGGCGAAAAAATATGGTTGAACCTAAGTGTCCAGAATGCGAGAAAAATGAATTTGAGTTTAGATATATTTTTCAAGAAGGAATGACCCAAGAATGGAAAGAGCGGTTAATTCAGCATAGAGCAGACGGTAGAAATGAAAAATGGATTGAAGATGTAAAGAAACAATTTAATGAAGATAATCCTTGTGCTATTGCATTTTGTACAAGTTGTGGTTACATTGTTGGAGTAGCAAAGTAGCTAACTACAAATGCTGGAAAGTTTTTCACACAATTTCCAAGGTATTCGCACCTAATTTTGTTGTGAAGGATTTATTTTTGCGGAATTTATCTTTTCAGTATCCACTGAAATGTTTTCATCCTTTATGATTTTTGACTTTCGTTTAGGTATTTTAATAGCTATGACTACAGCTATAATGACAATCATATATGCAGTATAAGCAATTAACTCAAGCCAAGTAGGTTTATCTTGATAACCTATAAGTGCACGCAGAAATTGTCCGAGCTGAGTCGTTTTATCATTCAAAATAGTGCTTGTATCCCAAACAACATTCTGAAGAAAGAAATCTTCGGATCCAAACCAACCAAGTTCTTGAAGTTCATGTAATCCATGGGTAAACAGACCAGCAGCGAAAATGATTAACACTATGCTAGTAATATTAAAGAAGTGTTTCAAACTTATTTTTTGACCAGACCAGAAAATAGCTATAGCTAGTACAATTGAAACAGCAATACCAGTAATGCCGCCCAAGATTATAGCTCCAATATTACTTTCAGTAGCAAAAACACCCAC
>JAUVZH010000369.1 GCA_030602675.1 Candidatus Heimdallarchaeota archaeon
ATCGAAGTAAAGCTATCTTTCCGCCAAATTTATCAACTTGCTTTCCAGATTGATGCTTTTCACTCATTATAACAATCTTTCCACCAGAACTTTGGACAGCTTTCAAAAGACTATCTAGTTGTTTTCTTTTTTCTTTATCACGTAAACGTAATTGATTGTCTACTATTAGGAGCATTTCAACAGCACCAAATTGAATGGCTTGATTAATCATTTCATTGCCATATGCTACTGTTCTTGTATTTTTTCCGAGCCTGCTCATAACGTCTTCTAAATATACTGCTTCTAAACTAGCTTGTTCTTCCTCAATTATTTTGCCTAGAATATTTTTACTGATAATTTCACTAATTGCACTTGGTCCTCCACAACTAGCTGTTTCAACAATTATTTTTTCTAAAGGAATTTTTGTAATATTCTTTTTGGCCTTTAAATAACGATAAAAATTGTCTTTGGTAAAACCTGGTCCTGCTAAAACCAACGCTGTTGCATCAGGAAATTGAGTCGTAAAAGCTTCTTCTATAGCAAATGCTGTTTTCGCATAGAATTTGTTAATCATTTCAATTCGTATTTTCTCTTTGCTTCCACTTTTTTTAGGAATGCGTTCTTTGAAGGTAGCTATAATATTGCTGGAAAAAGCACTTATAGCTGCTAGAGTTGCTTCACTATCATCTATAGCAACAATTAGCACTTTCGCACTTGCTGTTTTTTTAACTGCTTCCTCTATACGATTTACATCAACTTTGGACCATGTTTCTTTCATAATTGTTAACAATGATCCTACTTCAATGTTGAATGTGTGATATGTCCCAAAAGAAATCAGATCCTCTGGACCCAATAATATCTTGCCCTTTATCCTTAATCTATTTGCAAATTCATGAAAGCTTACATCTTCAACTGCAAGCGTAAGTATCATGGAAACTCTATCACCTTTATCTGCACGTCCTTCTTCGTTACCTAATCTTATTCTTCTGAAAGTACGAGCTTTTACCTGATCGTTTGGTAAAATAATATTGTATAGAACATATAAATCATTGATAGTTTCAGGTACCAATGAAACAGCACCTTTTGCATATTTGCGAGATTTAATGTTCAATTTGATAACCTTCTTTGTTCAATGATTATAACGAACATCATGTTTAATTTAAATAGCTATCTTTTCTTAAGAAATGAAATTAAAAGATAAACAAAGAATTGTGGTTTAAAATGAATCTAAAATATCCTCTACTCGACCAGCAAAATCCTTCATTAATCGATAACGAAGTGTGGAACGATTTGTTTCTTCCTTGATGAGGATTACAATTGAATTGCCAGATTTTGTCCTGAAAACTACGAAGAATCCTCCAGTACCTTCCAACATAACACCAATTGGATCACCAATGTCATAATGGTTTGTAGTCATCTTTACTAGCGATAGAAATTCTCTAACGTAAGAGCTTGTAAACTCGCTATCTACTTCTGTTGCAGACCATTTTAAAACCAATAATCCAGAAACTTCAATTACAATTACCGATTCGACACCTGGGTTCAAAGCGTGTAATACGTTGCATTCTTTTTCAAATCGTACGTCAATAGATTGGCTCAAGACAAATTCCTCAAATTCTATAGCTTTTGTGAATCCATTTTATTCTTCAAATGAAGAGTTTTATAATCATAACAAAAGGTTTAATGTATATTACTTTTACCATGTATCCATTTGAAGATTTGAATATAAAAAGAAAAACTGAATGAATAAAAAATAAAGAAAAACAAATAAACTGAGTTTTTTAATGATAAATCCCATAAGTTCAAAGCAGTAAAGCAGATTAGCTTATCCACAACCTGCACAACTGTCGCAAGAACTGCACATTGACATGCTTTTTACATAATCCTCATAGCACTCTTTGTGAACAGTCATTGTTTGATTGTCTGTTGTATAAACCTCAAGGGTATTATCGCCATCATTAATATCTTTGTTGCACAATATACAAGCCATAATAAATCACTAATTAATGTTCAATTGATTTAACACTAAAAACTTATTCTTTATAAATTAAAGCAAAAGTTGGAAAAAAATAAACAAAGAATAGTTTCTTATGTATAATATGATAAATTAAGAAAAATGGTTCCTGACTGATGCCAGGGATTGATATCAGTCAGGGAGTTAGTCCCCATAATTGTAAATTCCGCATTTTTCCCAAGAGATTCGACGGTTGATTTTACAATAAATTATGATTGGTTTGTTTAATGTATAAGCGCTATTGTTCATAGTTCGAGTTGATAAATATTTGATTGTATCGAATATATGGATTGCTGTGTAAGAAAACTTTTTTGAATCAAGTCTTTTTAAACCTTCTTTTCGTATTTCGAGGAATTTAATCGGTTCTTTTGATTTAAATACTGCGACAATACTATTAAATAATAACAAAATTCGTATATATGACTGAAAATATAGCATCCTTGTTATTCCGCCTTTTTTCGGAAAAACCAACTATTTATAACAAATAATCTAAAAAGTGATGGATATTTGACTGAAACTACCTCCAAAGAACTCACACAACTAGAAAATGAATTATATAGTAAAATAAAGACTATCGAAAAATTCCTTATTCAAACAAAATATACTCCGAAACGTGTTGAACCTAGCATAGATATGGAAATAAATGTTCAAAATAGGTGGAGTAAGTACAGTGGTGAGACATTATTTGTTAATCAGAGTTTCCTACAGGATAATGCTTATCGAAGCTCTATCTTTTGGCGTGAAGCCTTCTTATTATTCGCTCCAATAACATGTAGAGATCTCTGGTGGATAAGGTTTCTTGCAAATGCTTTTCCATTATCTACTAGAATGAGTCAAATAAAATCCAATAAATGGGAAAAGTTATGGCGAAAAGTTACACCCGGAAAATCGGATCTAATCAATAATTGCAAACAACTAATAGCTTCTGCAGGTTCTGAAGGAATTATCGATGTTCTGAAACGCGGGCTCTATGAAACGTACTATAAACATGAAGAAAAATTAAAACTTGGACAAAAAACTAGAAAAATCTCTGATCTAAGCTCAAAGGAATTTGAGTTATTATTATCTGAAATCTATTTAAATTCCGTAAGTATTTCGGAGAATGCAGTTGATATACTCGAAAAAATCTTGATTAAACAAACAATTAAACCAACTATAATTGAAAAACATACAAATTCCCATAAAAGTACAATTTCAAAAACCATTAGAAGATTACTAGATATGCATATTATTGTCCATGATTATAGTGTCAATTATTTTGCTTTAGGATTGACACAATATGTAGTACTTTTGATATGTACGAAGGATCAAAACTTTAAATTCAAATCTCTGCCAAAAAATCCTTTTCTTTTTGCACACAAATTTAATTGTTTAAATGCTTGTGTTATTACTCAATACTACATAGCACCTAGAACTAAACCATTTTATGATAACTTAGTTTCATTTTGTGAAAGATTGATGGCTGAAAATTTGATAACAAAATATTATGCTTTTGAAATTACGAAATCCAGCAGAAATTACACTTTTAGATATTTCAATCCCAAAACAAAAACACAAAAAATTTATTTCAATGATATAGCAATAGAAAGCGATCTATTTGAAATAAATAAGGT
>JAUVZH010000182.1 GCA_030602675.1 Candidatus Heimdallarchaeota archaeon
GATGAATTATTAAAGAAAATTGATACTTGAGGGTAAAAAATGAAAATAAAGAAAATTCCTGTAGTATTAGAGGAAAAAGAAGAGGATGTAATTAGAAGTAAAGATGGAGTACTGGTTTTTGAACTTGAGAAAAACAATGAATATTCAATGGCTTACGGGGAATTAGCTGTAGGGGAGAAAAACAAAAAACACAAGCTCGAAATGCAGGAATTATATTATATTATACAAGGAAAAGGGAAAATTGATGTAGATCATAATTAAGTAGTAATTGAAAAGTGGAAGCTAATAATAATACCTGAGAATGTAATTCAACAAATACAATATACTGGGCAAGAAAAGCTGAAATTTCTGATGATTGTAAATCCACCTTTTGACCCAGAAAAAGAAGAAATTTATGAGGATAAATAGAGACTTGAACACAGAAGAGAGATTAAGTTTTTTTTATTGTTGAAAAACGGAAACTAAATGAAGCACCAACACTATTGTATTATATACTTTTAATGGGTGTGGGTGTAAAATGAAGAAACTAAGAAATAGTTTTTTACTAATAATCTTATTAATATTAACAGTTAGTTTTGTAAAACCAATGAATGTAAAATCACTAAGTGAACAAAATAATAGTGAGTTCTTTTTACCGCAAGCAATGGGTATATTCTCCAAGTGGAACTATACTACAGGAGCAGATGTTTGGTCATCAGGTGCAGCAGCAGATTTAGATAAAGATGGAACACTTGAGATAGCAATAGCTTCAACTGATTTTAGATATCTTACGTTGAGTCACACAGGTACAGTAGAATGGTTTTACTATACAGGAATGTGGATCTATTCATCGCCAGCAATTGGTGATATAGATAATGATGGAAATCTAGAAGTAATGATCGGGAATTATGATGGAGAATTCTACTGTTTTGATCACACAGGAGCAGTAGAATGGAATTATACAACATTTGATAGGATTTGGTCATCACCTGCAATTGCTGACATAGATGATGACGGAACTTTTGAAGTACTAGTCGGTTCAGCAGATAACAATCTTTGGTGTTTTAGTCATACTGGAGCTTTGGAATGGAACTTTACGACAGGAGCAGCAGTAGATAGTTCGCCTGCTGTTGCTGATCTTGATGGTGATGGGACATTGGAGATATTAGTAGGGTCTGGAGATTCCAACCTATACTGCATAAGTCATACTGGAACAAAGGAATGGGATGTTTCTTTAGGAGATATATCATCATCTCCTGTAGTAGCGGATATTGACAATGATGGGACATATGAGATAATAGTAGGAACATGGGGAAGCAGATTATATTGTATAGATCACTTAGGAGTTGAAGAATGGTTCTATCCAGTAGGTGATCCAATTTCATACTCCTCACCAGCAGTAGCTGATTTAGACAATGACAACACATTAGAAATACTGGTTGGATCAGAAGATTACCATCTTTACTGTATAAATCACACCGGAGGACAAGAATGGAACTACACAACAGGGGAGCGAATATATTCATCACCAACAATAGCTGACCTAGATGGAGATGGAACACTTGAAGTGTTAATAGGATCATATGATTATAAATTGCATTGTGTAAGCCATACAGGAGCATTTGAATGGAGCTATACAACAGGATACTTTGTAGAAAACTCAGCTTGTATAGCAGATCAAGATGGAGACGGAATATTTGAAATAGTCATAGGATCATGGGACAACAGAATCTACTGCCTTGGATTAACGGGAGTAACAGCATCAGGAGCAGCACCTTGGAGGAGTTATAGAGGATCAATGTTCCACACAGGACAAATGGATAGCGATAGTGATTACATGGACGATTTGACGGAAGATTTCTACGGAACTAATCCTGAAAATGATGATTCAGATTCAGATGGTTTAAAGGATTGGGATGAAATTTATTATTACCAAACAGATCCAAATGATAGTGATACAGATGGAGACGGCTATTCAGATGGAGAAGAAATAACTGAAGGAACTGATCCAAACGATCCAAATGATTATCCAGAAGTTTCGCCTCTAAATCCACAACTAACAAATACAACAACAAAAGAAGAACCACTAATAGGTGGAATAGTAAGTGTAGCAATAGCAGTTTCAGTAACAATAACAATAATGGCAATCGTAAGAAAAAGAAAGAGAAGAATGTAATACAGAAGAGAAAGAGGAATGAATTGATTCCTTTTCTCTAAAACTTTTTTTCAAAGATTAGAAAAAATGGTTTAAATTAACAAGAGAAATGAATATACAAGAAGAAAAGAAAAAAAAGATAAAAATTATAGAAAAAAAACGTGGAGAAAAATTGATAAGAGAAAAGAGAAAATTCCGCGAAAAAACGGAAAAGGCAAGTTATTTCCAAAAGTTTTTTAAGGTAAAGAACTAAACAAAAGTTAGAGGTTTAGGTTACTAATTCTTTAATACCCTAAGCCTCACCCCATAAACCTCTCTCCCCTATTTAAACTCCCTTTTCCCGCGACGGGGGCTGGTTTGCCCTCGTCCGGTTTTCAACCTTCAAGATGATACTCCGATTTTCGTTCTATCTTTCTGGAATAATTATATATTGTTTCAATTTTAGTTACTGGTAATAGTAGTGGCATGGGAAGAGCTATTCTAGAATTGTTGATAGAAAATGAATGTCATGTTTATGCAGGTGCTCGTAAAAAGGAAGATATAGAAGAATTAACTGGTTTATCAAACGTTACGCCTCTAAAACTTGATGTAACAAAACCAAAAGATATTGAAGATGCTGTAAGAAAAATTCAAAGTGATAAAAAAAAATTGCATGGTTTAGTCAATAATGCTGGTATTGCTTCTTTTGGTCCTATTTTTACCCATGATGAAAAAACTCTTCATGATGTTTTCAATGTTAATGTTTTTGGTCTTTATCGTTTGACCACTGCTATGTTACCTTTCCTTATCGAATCTAAAGGTCGGATTATTAATATCAGCTCTATTGCTGGTCTTGCAGTGTTTGGAAATTTGGGCTTATATTGTATGAGCAAATATGCTGTTGAAGCATTTTCAGATGCATTAAGAATCAATTTAAAAGATTTTGGAGTTACAGTAAGTGTTATTGAACCTGGCACTTTCAAAGCTAAAATAAGAGATACTGCTTTTTCAAAATTCAAAGAGAATGAACAAATCTCTATGAAGCAATTTTATTCTGATGAGCGTATAAAAGAAATATCTGAATCCTTAGAGAATTGGATCACTGATGCCAATCAAAATACTCCTGAACCTCACACAGTAGCTGAAGCAGTCTTTGATGCATTAATTTCAGATAATCCTAAAGCCCGATACCTTGTTGGTAATGCAAATGAGGTTGATGCAGTAATCAGTAATATAATGAAAATATTAGTGCAAGTGAATAAAGATCACGAGCACAGTTTAAATAGAACTAAACTAATCGAAATTCTCGATGAAACTTTGAAAAATACATAATTAATTCGAAGTTGTAATCTTTTGCTAAATTTCTTTTGATGAAAAACTCCCTTTTCCCACGACGGGGGATGGTTTGCCTTCGTCCGGTTTAGTTCTGTGTGTTGATTTTGAGTTTTATTTAATGAAATATTTTGTTATTTTCTTCATTTTTGATCTTTTTTGAAAAAAGTATAAATTGAATCTTACTTGATTTATATTATAATTTTTATTATGAATTGTAGGTTGGCAAAATGAGAAAAATTATCACTTATTATCTTTCAGCTTCAATGCGAATAAAAAAAACTTTATGGCGAATGATGCATCGATTTATTATCAATAAATACGAAGGATCTGAATTAGTTTTCTTGAATTACGGATATGACTATTTAGATTCCAATAACGAATCTTTAAAATTAAAGGATATTGACGAAAAGGAAAGATTTTGTCTACAGTTATATCACTCAACAGTAGCTGATATTGAACTTAAAAACAAAGATGTTCTCGAAGTTGGATGTGGTCGAGGTGGAGGTGCTTCGTATATTACTCGTTATCTCAAACCAAAATCCTATATTGGTTTAGATATGTCTAAGGAAGTTGTTAAATTTAATAATAAATATCACAAAATACCTGATCTTTCTTTTGTGGTTGGTAATGCTCAAAAACTTCCTTATGAAGATCAATCATTTGATGCGATAGTAAATGTTGAATCATCAAGAAGTTACAACGATATGGATGCATTCATATCAGAAGTTCATCGAGTTCTTCGACCTAAAGGGCATCTATTATTTGCTGACATACGAACAGAAGAAGAAAATGAGCTGTTAAGAGAGCGATTTAAGATGGCTGGATTAAAGGTAATAAAAGAAGTTAACATCTTACAGAACGTTGTCAAAGCACTTGACTTGGATTCTGAAAGACGATGTCAACTCATAAAAAAGAAAACACCTAAAATGTTTCATGGGTTAGCAGAGGAATTCTCGAGCACTAAAGGATCACAACGATATGAAGAGTTTGCTGATGGCTCTATGATTTACATGCAATATGTGCTTCAAAAAGAATAATTGGGCAACGAAATGATTGCAGGTAATGTTATTTAAGTTTCTAAATCCTTGACTGCTCTTTTTGTGAAAATAATTTCAAACATCAAGGTAAATTCTCTAGTTTTGTTATTTTCCCTTCATTGTATTCTTTTCTTGCCTTCTATTGATTTCAAAACTACTATTCTTCTTTTCCTTAAAATAGCTCTTGGAAAGTTATAATAATTCTTGAAGACAAATCCCTTTACCCGCGATGGGGGTTGGTTTACCTCCGTCTGGTTTCAATTTGAGATTAATGGTTTTGAGGTTATCTTTTCTTGGAGTTTCTATCCCATTCTTCTTTTTTAATTGTACTTGAAGGATTAATTGTGTGATAACTAATTTTAATTTTATATTGAATGAAATCTACTAAAACAATAAAGTTAATGATTAAAAGAAATAATTAAATCAATTCTATGTCAAAATTAAGCGTTTATCTTCCAAAGATTTTTTAGTTAATTTAACAATAAGTTAATTACTTTATGGATTGTAATAACAATGTCAGAAGAAAAACAGGATGTTAACTCTTCTCGTAAGATTTCATTGATGGATTTCTTGAATAAACTAAAAAGATATTGGTTTATTTTTGGTTGGACTTTCCTAATTATCATCTATAAAATGCCACCAATTCGACTATTAGCAGAAAGTGAAGATGGTTGTGGTTGTTCTTCTCAAGGTGGAGCGTGCTGATTAAACCGCACTATTAACTGATTAATTGGTAAGTTATATTCAAGATTTTCACACATTGGATAAAGAATTAATCTAATTCATTGTCTAATACCTCTTTGTTAATATCTGTAGCTGTAAAACTTTTGCAGTTGCTGATAAGAATCGCGTCAAATAATCTGTCCCATATGCAACTTCAATAACATTTCTTCTACTAAGAAATTGCTTTAAGATTTCAGTTGTTTGCTGATTTTCTTTTGAATCCCAGAATCAAATTTGTCATATATTGATTCATATTCAGGAGCTCTCTTTCGATAGTATTCAATTAAAGAAAATTCATTGTCCATAATAAAACTAATTGAAGACATCTGGTTTAAGCTTTATCGCTTTACATTTAAATTAACTAATTGATTTATATCGTTTGGTAATTAAAATGGGTGATTATAATTAATTAGAAAATGAAATAGAAAGCTTACAAAGAACAGTATATGATATGTATCGAATTATGGAGAATATGAATCGAAATATGGTAAGTGTTCTCGAGAGAATAGCTCGTTCTTTGGAGAAAATTTCAAGTAAATAGAATAGATTTGAGAGATAATTTTAATATAAATTATTGAAATATAGAATTATGAGAATTGAAATTGTTACTGAAAATATTGTTGTTATGTATGCTCCAAATGAACGTGAATTAGCCATCAATACTGCACCGACAACTGCTACAGTTACTTGTATAGCTTTACCAGAGCAACTAGTTTTTATTGATACTGGAATCTTTGTTGATTTATTAACAAATTTTAGAAAAGATATGGAGAAAAAGTATAACAGAAAAACATCACACCTTTTGTTAACCCATCTTGATTGGGATCATAT
>JAUVZH010000338.1 GCA_030602675.1 Candidatus Heimdallarchaeota archaeon
TTCTGGTCGGGTTGGTTGGCCCAAAGATATCTCTCTTATAATGTGGACTCACAATTTACCTTACGTTGCAACAGCAAATACATCTTATCCACGTGATTTCATTGATAAACTTAGAAAAGCCCAACAAATGGATGGTTTCAAATTTATTTACTTGCTAGCACCTTGTGCTATAGGTTGGCGATTCCCTTCAGAAAAGACAATTGAAATAGGTAAATTAGCAGTTGAAACAGGCACTCAAATTCTCTGGGAGTCTATTAATGGTGATATTGAGTTTTCCCGGTTAAGTAAAAGATATGAAGATCCTGCAAAACGAAAACCCTTAGAAGAATATCTGAAAGATCAAGGAAGATACAGAGGAGTTAGCAAAGAACTCATCCAAGATTACCAGGACTACATTGATTACCAATGGTCATTTATAACTTCCTTGTCAAAAATGAAATAAATATTTGAAGCAATTATTTGCTTCATTCAATTTCTTTTTTATTACCAATATTCCATCATTTGTTTTGCTGAAAGAATATTCGCTTTAATGTTTTTATGCATATCAGGACCATGTCCACTGTATAAATGATCAATATCCAGTTTGGCTACTTTTCCCAAAGTAGAAATCATAGCTTGTCGATTTCCTGTTGGAAAATCCACCCTACCACAAGCTCCTCCTGCAAATACAACATCTCCTGCAAACAAGTTTTTGCCTTCTTTGTCGTATAGTATTGCTGATCCATCAGTATGTCCCGGAGTATAAATTACTTCAAGCTCAGTATCTCCAAATTTTAAAATCTCACCATCTGAATAGATTTTATCTATTGAATAATTTATTTTACCTCCATATTTGGAAACTAGTGTTACATTATCTCGAGAGTTGATGTGTTTAGCTGCTTTTTCACTAGCACTAAAAGTTACTTTTTCAAAATCCCTTAGATTATTTTCTCCAAGAATATGATCTATATGACAATGAGTAAGAAAAACCTCGACTGAGTAATCACTAAATTTTTTATTTACAATTGATGCCAAACTCTTTTTCAAAGCAAATCCAGTTAATTTTCCACCAATACCTATGTCAACAACCAACAACTTCTTTTGATTCTCTTCACTCAAAATAAAGCAATTAGAACATAGACTAGATCCCCTAACAATATCTAATTTCATTCAGTCTTCTCTCCACAAGTTTTTTTCCATTATTAAAACAATATTACCTTTTCTGAGCATCTGATCTTTTACTTTATAACCACGGTGGAGATAAAAATCTAATAGTTGTTTATGGTCCTCATAAGTTTCTATTACCACCTTCTTTTCTTCCATAAGACGAATCAATTGCTCTGCAGAATCCATAATATAGGTTCCAATGCCTTTATTTTGCATATCTTCCTTAACAGCAACTTTTTGCACTTCCATTAGATTGTCTTTAGAACTTCGTTTTATTGTAAAAGTACCAATTAATTCTCCATTAAATAGAACAGAATAAACAGTTTTATTTTTCACTCTCTCAGTTACCTTTTCTTCTGATTCCAACATCCCTCGAGGCTCTCTTCCAAGTATTGGTTCAATTGGAGTGTATGCTTCTACAATTAATTTCTTTATCTGTGGAACTTCTTTGATGTTGGAATGTCTTATTTCAATTTTTTTCATCCATTCCTCTTTTAGAAAATCTGGGAGATGCAATTTAGTTTCAACCTAACAATTAATCGATTGCCTTGTATTAAAATTCTACGAATCTGTTTCTAAAAGATATTTGTTTCCTTTTTAAGAGTCTACATTTATGAATAAATTCAGAAATAGCTTTTTTATATGATGAAAATTATTATTCTAAGAATATATTACTCTAAGAACTGGATAAATAGGTGTAGGAATTGCGACCAATAACTAAAGAAAAAATAGATAAACTAACTGAATTCATGCAAAAGAAAAAAATCGATTTAGTCTTCATTACTGATTGGGAGAATGCTCGAGATGTTAATATGAGTTATCTTACAGGACATCCTATGGATGCCAATTTGATAATTACATCAGGTGGAGAAACAATGCTACTTCCTTGGGATGTCGAATTAGCAGAAGATTATGCTCAAGTTGACACTCTGGTAACAGATAAGGAATCTAGAAATAATTATGCTGATTATGTGAAAAATACTGTGAAAATAGATACACCGATAATTGGTTTTAACACTGGTATTCCTTATAGGTTTATTTTATCTATCAAGAAGAAACTACCTAATGCTAAACTCTTTGATGAACCTCATAAATTGGGTGACCTATTTAAAGAATTACGAGCAACAAAAAGCTCACAAGAATTAGATAAATTAGTGAAAGCAGGAAAAATAGGTAACAAGGCAATTAATGATATAAGGAAATTTGCTGAAGAGCAAAAAGGAACTGAAAATGATTTATCATTTCTGGTTATGAAAAAGATGAGAGAATATGGTGCAGAAGATAATTCATTTCCTTCATTGGTAGCTAATGTCACTAGATCTCATATGATTCATTGTCATCCTGCAGCTGACAACAATGTCTATTCTGAAAATGGGTTAGCACTTATTGATTTTGGTGCTGTCTATGAGGGGTATTGTTGTGATATTACTATTCCAATATCCTTTGGTAAGCTAACTGCAGAACAAAAGAAAATCAAGAAGACCTGTTTTAGAGCTTATGAGGAAGCTATCGCTGCAATTGATATTGGTGTTCCACTTTGGAAAATTTCCAAGGTTGCAGTTGATATCATTGAAGAAGCTGGTTATCATATGCCTCACGGCTTAGGTCATGGTTTAGGTTTAACAGTTCATGATTCGCCTGGCATCAGACAGAAACCAACTGAACCTGACAAACTTGAAGAATGGACTGAAGTTGTTGTTGAAGATGGAATGGTTTTCACAATTGAACCTGGAGTTTATGTTAAAGGATTAGGTGGACAAAGACTTGAAAATGATGTTATGATCAGAAATGGAAAAGTTCAAGTTTACACTAAATCCGAACCTATTGAAATAGAATAAGCTAAGAGCAAATGAGAACTCATTTGCTTTTTCCTATTTTTATTATGTTTTGTCAAAAACTTTGGATAATATCTCCTCAAAGAGCCCTTTTGCTTCTTTCATTGATTTCTTCCCCTTATCTGTAATGGAATAATATTTTCTATCTGGACGTCCTTCAGGATTATTTTTCACTAGTGATGTTACAAGATTATCTTTCTCTAATTTGTATAGAATTGTATACGATGTAACAGTTGCAGGTTCGAATCCAAATCGTTTCTTAATTGATTCCTTTAACTCGTAGCCATACATTTCCTTTTCTTGTAAAAGCCTTAGAATATATATCCAAAGATTGTCAATAGAAATTTTCTTCTTTAATCGTTTAAAAGCTTTTGAAGCATCTTCTGGGTCTTCTTTTTGGAGATAACTTGTGCTCATTTTTTTCTACCTGCATTAAAGTTCTATTTAGTCGACTCTAATTCTTTACATTAACGACTATAGAAAAAAGTTTTCCCATTAAAAGGTATTTCTGTAGAGTATTTTCCATTTCAGAATCAATCAACATATCAAAAAACTCATTTCAAGTTGAACGTAAATCTTTAAAATAGGATATAAACGAAACAATCTATATACTAGTGATTAATATTAAGTTTAATTGCCAAGTAATTCGGTCGTGAAAAAATAAATGACTAAAAAAAGAAAATCTGGTGGAAGGTCTAAAGGAGCCAAAGGCAAAGGCGGTATGGTCCAATGTTCAGCTTGCGGAAGACTTGTTCCAGCTGACAAAGTTAAGAAAGAAACAAAATACCTCACTCTAATTGACCCAACATTAGCTAGGGAATTAAGAAAAGAAGGTACTTTTATTCCTCGCCAAAGAACCACAAAGAACTATTGTATTTCATGTGCAGTTCATCGTGGTAGGGTTAAAATCAG
>JAUVZH010000299.1 GCA_030602675.1 Candidatus Heimdallarchaeota archaeon
CAAAAAAATTGTAAATTAAACTAATATTAGACAGAAGTTTAATAATTTAATTATTAAAAGGAGATGATTTTTAATGACTATAGAAAATTAAACAACGCTTTTACTATTTACAATCCACTAAACATTGGAGCCGGTGTTGCATATGGTATCCCTGCTGCAGGTGCAACACTAAACGTTACAGGGGTTATTGATGTTTATGAGTTACAAGAATCTTTAAACAATAGTTATGAAGAGAAAGCTTTCTTGACAAATCTATTCTCAATTCTCGCTGATGATCAAATGATCCTGTCATCATATAGATCATTGATGGCCTTTTCACATGGATTAACAGGAACACCCTCACAGGTAGCACCAGATCAATCTACATTTATAGGATCAATAACTTTCAATCTAGACGAGATTGATGCTTTCAACCTAAAAAATGAAATTCAGAAGTTTATTGGATTCACAGAACAAATACGTTCTTCGATTGAAGCCACTGAATTTACAAATGAAGTTCATCTTGATTTGAACATTATTATTATATTACAAGATTTTGTTGCTGAATTTGAGATTTTCAGAATTTTAATCATTATGTTTATGATTCCAATGATTAGTATGGCATTATCTTTAACAGCTTATTCTTCAAATTTGATTAAGAAACGTAGGAAACGACAATTGGGTCTTCTTAATATGAGAGGTAGTTCTCAAGCTGAAATTGTAGTAATGCTTCTGTTGGAGTTAGTAATATTCACAGCAATAGCGATAGTATTAGCATTTATACTTGCATATCCTTATACATTTCTGATACTGAAAAGTACTGCATTTTTAAATTTCACAGGTCCAACTGTAATTCCACGATTCTTTGTGTTAATATTGGAGATAGTAATTATTGCAGGCTTTGTTGGTTCTCTACTTGTAAATGTAGGAAGTATAAGGAATCTAAGTCAACTAGAGAAAGAAGTAGCTTTTAGTGAAATGCGCGAGAAAAAACCATTCTGGGAAAGGTTTTACATTGATGTTTTTCTACTAGTTGTTGGCATAATTGCTTGGGTAATTACTTGGATTCAGCTCAAAAACGCTAATGTATCAATAGCGTTTGCTAGGTTATTGGGAACTCCCGCTCCCATTCTAGTTATTATTGGAACTATCATGGTCGTGACAAGGCTCTTTCCTATAATAACGAAATGGCTTTCCAAAATTACATGGAAATTCCATAAACTAGAGTTAATGAGTATTGCTTTTAGAAGCTTAGGAAGGCGCAGAAGTGCCACCATGCGATCGTTGGTATTGGTCATGCTTACATTCACCATGGCAACTGTCTCGATAGTAATACCTGATAGTTACCAAGGATTTGATTATGAAAATGCTGCTTATAGTATTGGTTCGGATATAGTAATTTCCAGTGTAGCTTTATCTGATAAGGTTTTTAGACAAAATATAGAAGCAGTAGAAGGAGTAGAAGCTACAACTTATGTTACTTGGTTCTCTACAGCACCTATAACATATGGTAGTGTTGTTTATCATTTTACATTTATGGGGATAAACACATCTGAGTTTGGTCAGGTTGGTTATTTTGATCGGGAATACCTTGATTCAGATACTATGGAAGTAATCTCGAAACTAGATGCCCCCTTAGAAACGAATGTTTCACTAAATATTATCATGCAACATGACCAATCATCTTCCTTTAATGTCTCAGAAGGAGACTTATTTGATTTATACATTCCAAGATTTTCTGGTAGTTCAGATATAGATACTAAACAAGCAAAGATTGTAGATTTCTACAATTTCTGGCCAGTAGTTTACGTTGAAAAACCAACTTTTGGTACAATTCAATTTGAACTTTCTTTGGTTGCTTCATCAGAACAAATTTTCAATCTATCTGGGGATAGTTCTGATTTTTATACCCAACTATTCATTAAGGTCAAAGATAGCTATGCTATTGAATCAGTTGTTCAAGGAATAGAAGAATGGACATATGGAAGAAAAGTAGATAGTATTGCAGAGAGAGTTGCTTTCTCAGAAGGAAGTTTAAGATCAACGGTAATTTTTGGAGCATTAAATTCCAATTTCATCGCTTCTATTTTGATATTAGTTTTTGCTATGTCAATAATGATGGTAATTCATACTCTCGAGAGAACAAATGAGGTTGGGATTATGAAAACTATAGGTATTTCTCCAAGACAGTTGTTTAGCTTTTTCTATATTGAATCATTTACTGTCTTGTTATTAGGAGCTTTTACAGGGATACTGCTTGGGGTGTTTGCATCATATATGTTCATGTCAATTATTGCGATAAACTCATTTATCCCACCATGGGAGATGGTTTACTCGCCACTGAAATTAATTCTAACAATTGTAATCATGTTTGGTGCATCATTACTTAGCTCAACAATTCCAGGAATAATTTCTGCAAGGAAAGAAGAAGCAGTAATGATTAAAGAGATCTAAAAACAACTGCTAAAAACGAAAAGAAAAATGAAAAAGAAGTAGTTTTAAGTAATTTCTACTTCAGGTTCAAGAGGAACAGTCATAGCCATAATTAAATAGACTACTAAAACAATTCCACCGGAAACGACAAAAGCAATCAACCACAAAATTCGGACTAAGTCAACATCTAGATCTAGGTATTTAGCTAGACCAGCAGAAAGACCAGTAACCATTTTGTTTGTACGAGAACGATAGAGCTTCTTCTCTGTTCCATCAGAAGTCTTTTCTTGTTTTGCTTTTTCACTTTCGACTTTTCGGTCTCTAACCTTTGCAAGAGGTTCTCCGCAACCTGCGCAGAATTCTGCGAATTCTTTATTTACTGCTCCACAACTTGGACAATAGAGTGTCATTCAGTTATCACCTAAACAAACATGAAGTATTTCAGTAACCAACTTTTAAAACCTTTTCAAATCAAAGTTTGGATTTCTTTGCTAAGAGTTATCTTCATTAACTTCTTTTTCTTCCTCTTCTTCATGGATTTCTTCTTCACCAGGAATTTCGCATTCGTCTTTTTCTTGCAGCTCTCCATTTTCCATCAATTCAGCAACATCTAATTCCTCAATATCTTTCGCCTGTTCCAATGTATCTGTAATGATGCTTTCTACTAAATCTTCTATTTCTTCAATTACCTGTGGACTTGTTACAGCAGAAGCAACTGCAGTTCTTAAAGTATCTTCAACTTCTTTACTTACCGATTCTTTCACAGCTAGATTAATTTCTTCAAGCGGTGCTTCTAATGGACTTTCTATTGGTTTTTCACTTACTGTATCAATTATTACTTCCAATGTTGCATCAGCAGCAGCTTCAGCAGCTGAAGGGACAGCAACTTCAATTGCTGCAGTTGTAGCTAAATCAACTAATGTTTCTGCTGCTGCAGTACTTGCAACACTAGCAACCTCTGCAGCTAATGCCTTAGTATAGGTTTCTTTTACTTTTCTTTCACTTGGTGCAGTCGTTAATATTGCATAAACCTTCTTAATATTAGCATAAGAATTATTCAAGTTTGCTTTTATCCGTTCCTTTAATGGTAATTTGGGTTCTAAAGCAGCTGGAATTTCGCCTGCTTTTCCTAGAGCCCATTTTGTTGCAAAAGGACTTATAATTTGAAACATTAAAATTGATAAACCTAATATATTCAAAAGAAAAGCTCCATCAGCAGCTGCAAAGGAAGCTACCGAACCAGGAATTGCGTCATCTGAAATATCTACAAATAAATTGAATATCATCATACTTAGACCAATAGTCATTTCACCTTGTGCAAATAATCCAGGACCAACATAATTTCTAATATTCTTGGGTGATCTGGTTAACAATGCTCCTAGATAAGCACCTAACCATTTTCCCACCAAACGTACAACTACTAATGTTAATGCTATAACAATAACTAACCAATCAGTAAACATAGCATCAATATTAAGACTCGCCCCTGCAAAAACAAAGAAAAGCATAACAAAAGGTGAAAAAATCTGTTGACCATATCGTACAGCTCTTTCATTACGTTCTGTTTGCATATTACCAATGATAAATCCAAATGTCATACAAGCTAGCAATTCACTCCAACCTAGCACCTCGGTTATTCCGACAATTGCTAACAATGTTCCAAAGAAAAATTCAATGGTTAGAGTTGTTTTCTTAACTCTATTTAAGACAAAAGCAAATAATAAACCTAAAACCAGACCAATTAGTATTGAACCAAGGATATTAATTATAGGACCTAATATTGCTTCTGCAATTGCAACACTCCCAGGTAAATAAAACATTAATGCCAAACCCAAGGCAAATTCAACAGCAATAATGCCTATAATATCATCTAAACCCACAACAAATATCAATGTTGATGTTACCGGACCAGAA
>JAUVZH010000363.1 GCA_030602675.1 Candidatus Heimdallarchaeota archaeon
GACAAATGGATTCATTTTACAATTAGGGTTAAGCTGGCAGAGCTATGCTATCTTCTTTTTGATTATCCTCTGGACGGGTTTACTTATAGCTGGTCTTACCTTGCTCTATGACCATATACTCAAAGAAAGAAGAAAGAGAAAGGAAACAGCAAATAACAACCGACCTGCCCTTCAGATACATCAAAAGAAGAAACAAGGACATCGAAAACAATTAACACTTGAGAGCATTGGAAACAAACTTGCAAGCATAGAACCAAAAAAATACAAGAGTATTGTTACCATCCTTGCTGAAGTGATTTCTCCATTCCAAGAACACCTGAGGATTAGACCTTACACACAGACAGAAGCAAACGAGTTGTTCATCATCTACTCACAGATATGCTACTGGGCAATGAACTACATCCCAGTGGAGGAGAGTATTGATCTAAAATCCTTTTTAGAGGACAATCGAACAGCATTGAGAGTTATTTCCAATAGAATAGGACACTTAGGGAAGAACTGGCTTGTGGGTATGGCTCAATGTTTAGCTGAAATATACCAGTTTCTTTCCAGAAAAAAGTTCTATGAGGGGTTCCCTCACATTGACTTACAAATTATCAAATATCTTCTTAGTAAACATGCAGACTTAATTATCAACGAATTCGATGATAGAACCTACTACCACTTACCAGACGAAGATTACAATGAGTTTGGGATAGAATTGAGGGAAGAATATTTTAACAAAACATTTTATTCAATGACTACTTCACAAAAAGAGGATTCGGACACTTTTCTACTATAAATGAAGAACAAAAATCAATGAATACAAATTATATTGGTTTCATATTTATCCAATAGTTTTGTCATCGTTTATAGAACGTTGAAAACTGATGGATGCAATCAATGAAAGTTGTGAATTAACAGAACATTAACAACTATTACTAAAATATCTCCTATGTGTGTAGAATTTACTTTTTATCATTTCGACAGAAACTGAAAAAGAATAAATAGTTTGTTGAGTACAATATATTTTGAGATATTTATTATGAAGTTCTCACAATAATTGGAGGTAAGTGAATGAAAAGATTAAAGAAAAAAGGATTTTTAGGATTGACATTCCTTCTTGTTTTGCTAATTCCAATTTCAGATGTGGTAGCAGCAAGTATGAGTTCCCAAGTATCTGGAAAGTATCTTAATCATGCAACTGATTGGTCAATTTATGTAATTTACTTAAAAACCACTATTAATCCGGGTACAGGACACATCCAAGGAGAAGTAAAATTCACAATTCAAGTAGCAAAATCCTCTCATATGTACACGAGAGTTAGAGCTTTCCACATTTATGGAGATGGACATGATTGTAATCCAGTAAGTGCTGAAGAAAGATACAGTAATACCAGATATTACGTAGCATGGGGTGGTGCTCCTGAAACATATATTCAGTACATTAACATAGTTGTTGATTCAACGTGGGATGATGGGTACAGTACAACATTAAGACTTGAAGTTTATTCTGGAGCTTTTTCTGATAGTTCTCCAAGGTACATTTTTGAACAAGTCTTATTCATGAAAGTCGGTTCAGTTTATTATGGATTTTCAAGTGGATTCTGTGTGACAGACTACTTGCCATATAATCTCGAACTTACATAAGACCACTTAATTGAAAAATACTCCCCGTATAGGGGAGAATTTTTTTTCATATGAGTTATGGAAATTAATGTAGGAATAATATAATGATGTGATAAAATGAAAAAGCATGTAGGATTGATACTCATAGCATTCTTATCAGCTATACTTATTATTCATGGAATACATCAAATACCTGATATTGATTATATTAAAAACATAGATAGCATTAATTTGATCCAAAGAATTTCTAACCAAAAAAATATTGCGGACCCTTCTTGTATATATTCAAGTGAAGTTGAAGTAGTAGACAATTATCCTTCAAATATTATTGAATTAGTTAATTACGACAATTTAAGAGCAAAAGCTATGGATGTTAGAATTAAAGATAATTGGCTATACCTCCAATGTTCTGATGGAGTGCATATATTAAATATTACCAATCTCACAGAAATTTCAAAAATCAGCAAAATAGACTTTATGGATGAAGAATTGGAGATTTCTACTAACTATGGTTTCGCGGTAACTAATGATTATCTATATGCTGATAACCTCATAGTTAATATTTCCAATCATTTCACTCCTACAATCGCTTCTTATTTAACAATCGACAGCTCAATTAATCCTCCCGATAAAATTGTAATTGAAAATGATAATATATTCACGTTAAATCTTCATGGGAATGCATTAGTAATTATTGACAATAAGAATCCACTATTTCCTGTATTCCAAAGCAGTTTTCCAATAACAAGCTCAATGGTTCGTAGTCTTGCTGTGTCGAATGATGTTGCTTTTGTCTTAACAATAAGCAATGGATTGTACATTGTAAATGTTTCAAACCCCTATTTCCCTAATGAACTTAATCATTACCAAATGAGCTATCTACCACTTGACATTCAAATCTATGGTAATTTTGCATATATCTCAACGTCGAAAGGTTTACGTATTTTAAATGTCTCTAACCTATTCGAAGTGTCTGAAATAGGCTACTATAGCACAACAGATGCAATATATAAAACAACAATAGATGGAACATTGGCTTTTCTATCTAAGAAAAGCAATGGACTTGAGATAATTAACATATCAAATCCAGCTGCACCCATATTTGTTGCTGAATATTACTCTACAGGGAAAATTGAGAATGTTGCAGTTAAAGAAGAAACCGCATTTGTTGCTGTAGAATCTGCGGGAGTAATTGCACTTAATATTTCTGACCCAACCTCTCCTGTTAAATTTACGGAATTTAATACGAATACTACTGGTGATTATGATGTTGTTTGTATTAAGGACAATATTGCTTATATTAATGACATATATCGCGGATTGGTTATTATTAATCTTACTGACTTGTATCATCCTTTCGAAGCAAATGTAACTTTTTCTGACGAAACGATTGATACTTTGTTCCTTGATAAAAGCTCCGATTTGCTCTATCTTGGAATTGAGAGTAAAGGTGTGAAAGTCACCAATATTAGTACTGATTTATTATCACCTACTGAAATAGGTAATTATACTTTTTCCAATGGAGAGAATTCAATCCATGATATTTTCGTTTCAAACGAATTGATGCTTATTGGTCTGGATGATAGAGGTCTCCTTATTTTGGATATTAGCGATCCTACATCCCCAATAGTACAGAGTCGCATTCTTGATGGTGAGAATATATTGAAAATTACTATTGAAGGTAATTATGTTTTTGTTGCAACCTCTGATTCAGGCATATCAATTATTGATGTTACTGTTCCTTCAAATCCTCAAAACATTCATCAATTTGCTCAATCATTACAAGTAAATTCATTTGATATTACAGAAAATGATGAACTGTTGCTTGTTACGGACAACTATGAACTATATATATATGATATATCCAATAAAATTTCACCCGTTTTAATAAACAGTAAGATGTTAGACGAGAAAGGACAAGATATTGTCATTAAAGGAATTCAAGCTTTCATAATAAACTCCTTCACAGTATCTTTATTCAATTTACAAGATATCTCAAATGTAACAATAGTAGCTCAATGGGCACAGGGCAAGAGCATTTCATCAATAAAT
>JAUVZH010000226.1 GCA_030602675.1 Candidatus Heimdallarchaeota archaeon
TTGACATCTACAGAAAAATCAGTTAAAGTACAACAATCAAAAATTACTACCGAAGTAAAAAACAAACCAATAGCATTAATTGACAATGAGACTACTGAAATCGAAGGAGCTGATGTTTCCAAAAAGACATCTAAATTCCAAGGATTAGTAATCACTGGACTCATGAATGTCAAATATTCCATCAGCACAGCTTTACTAATTGCTAAAAAAGAAATCTTGATGATATTGCGCTATCCTTGGGAAATACTGTTTTGGACACTAATGCCTTTGATGTGGTTAATTCCTTTTGTTTTCCAAGGACAAGCTTTAATTGGTTCTGACCTTCAAAGTGAAAATTTCGCACAATTAGCAGGAACTACAAATGTATTGGAATTCATATTCATTGGTGCTTTACTCTGGAATATACTGGACTCAGCTATTTGGGGTGCTGGAAATGCTCTCCGATGGGAACAACACAGCGGAACTTTACAATATCTTTGGTTAGCACCAATTTCGAGAATTAACCTTATGATTGGTGCATCATTAGGAAGCACAGTTTGGGCATTGATTGAAATCATAGGACAATTTGCAGTTCTATCGATATTCGTTAGTTGGCAAATTACATTCCTTGATGCATTTATGACCTTAATAATACTAATGCTAGTAATCATTGGTTTGTACGGTTTTAGCTTTGCATTTGCTGGAGTAGTTTTAGTGTTCAAAGAACCAGGTGTTCTTACCGAATTCGTTGATAATGCACTTTACATTTGCTCACCCATTAGGTATCCGCTAAGTGTTTTACCCAATTGGGCAAAATGGATTGGTTTGGTTGTACCGTTTTCATGGGGATTGATGGCAATAAGAGCATTACTCATGACAAATGACTCGATAATCAGCATGCTTTACATGGTTGGTATCCTAATTGGACTTGACATAATTTTTTGGTTAGGAGGTTACCTGCTATTTAGACTTGCAGAACGAAAAACATTGAAAAAGGGTGATTTAGGTGCTTTCTAAGAAAGTAAAACAAAAAAGACAATCCAATAAAAAACCATCAAGAATGATAAACGAAATCAGAGCAGCCTGGGCTTTAGCTGAAAAAAGATGGCGAATTGAAATGAGATATCCATTATCTTTACTTTACTTCGCAGTTGCACCTATCCTATGGCTCCTTCCACAACTAATCTATGGTTCAGCTTTAATTGGCGGAAGATACAGTGACACATTGGAATCTTTGACTGGAACCAGTGATGTTTGGGTCTATACTTCACTAGGTCTTGTATTTAACATGTTCATAGCAATAACTCTCTGGAGTACTGCCTATGGAATAAGACGAGAAGAATGGACTGGAACATTTGAAATACTTTACATAACACCCATTAGCAGAATCACAATTATCTTCGGTAATGCATTGAAAAGTCTAATGCACAATAGTATTGGATTATTCATTCAACTTGGTGTAATAGTCTATTGGTATTGGGGCATGTTTGCTTGGAAAGACCTAGTAATTTCATTGCTTTTCTTGCTAGTATGTATATTACTTATTCAAGGATTAGCAATGATCTTGAGTGGATTTGTCCTCTGGCAAAAACAAGGTTATAGAGCAGTCATGTTCATCCAAGTTCTAATGGAAATCGTCACACCAGTTACGTACCCAATTGTAACAATGCCAACATATCTTCAGTATCTAGCATATGCCAATCCAATTACCTATGGTATCGAAGGCTTCAGAAATGCAATAATGTTCGGTACAAATTGGTTAACCTTTTTGTACTTAGGTATATTACTCGGACTAGGAATTATTGTAACCATAATTGGAGTAAAGTCCTTTGCTTCAATGGAGAAGATACTGCGATCCAAAGGTACTATTGGTCAATATTAATTGAAATTGAACTGCAAACCAGTTCATCCTTTTCTTTTTTTAGTAAATATTTTTTCTCCTTTCACCCTAACAGAAATATTTTAACCTAGAAAGTAAGATAAATAAGTAGAACATAAGTAGTTCTGTTGTCGGTGATACTATGAGTCTACTTAAAATTAAGCGAAACAAAAAGGGTGTTTCCAGCATTATTTCTACGCTATTGATAACTAGTATCATGGTTACCTCTCTTGCTTTGACTTATGCTTATATCATTCCGACAATGAATCGAGGGAATATGAATGCCACTATTGCAACTTCAGCATTATTTTTAGTTAAAATGGATAGCGCTGTCCAAACAATGTTCTATGATGGTGTAGGTTCATCTCGATCTTTTGAAGTTGATGCTTTTTCTGGCAATCTTGAGTTTATTTCTTATGGAATCAATTTTAGAGCTTTCATTGATGGATCTCTATATTTACCTATACCTGGATTAGAATATGGTGTAGCTAAATTAACTATACCTGGTGATACAGCAATAATGCCACGTAATTCCAAAGATTATATCAAGGGCAGTCCTTACTATTCTCCGGTAGTTACAACTGGAGATGAAACAGGTGACCCTGGAACAATTACATTAGAACGACCAACCTCTGATCTATACTTGATGGAACTTTGGTATCGATTAGTTCTTTTAGTAAAAGACACAGGTGTTGGTGGAACAATAGATGTTACTTTAGTTGCTGTGGAGATTAATGCAGCTGAATCTATAAGAGGTTTACATTCCGGAACATATAACATGAAATTAAATAAAACAGCAATTATTGTTAATCCAACCATTCATGGATTCAACGCAAATGGAGATCCAATAACAACTTCTGGCGATGATTTCTATCTTACAGTGAATAAAGGTTCAGGACCAATTATTGTTTATTCCTCTTCTGGTTCGAGAACAAGGGTTTCCTTTAATTTGATAATTTACTCATTTGATATCGTCACTACAAAACTAGATTAAAATTTAAGATTAGAATTCACTTAGAATTACTGTTTGGAGAAAAATTCTCGCAATTGGATAAGTTGTCTAGAATCAACAAATTCCTTCTTTTGATTTTGCTGCAGAACCTTTTCTAATGTCCGGAAGTATTTCCTGGCAGCTTCTAAGTCTTTATTTTGTATGAAATAGAATGTTGCATTCATCATTCCTTTCGCAGCAGCTGTTTGTATTCTTTCATTTGTTGTATATTGTCTTGATAAATCACTTAACTCAATTGCAAACTCGTTTATTGATCCAACTTGTTTTATTAAACTGAAATCGTAAATTGCATTAACTAGAATCATTGATAAAATCTCAGTTAAAGGTTCGCTTTTCGTTTTTATTGCTGTTTCACGGAGTCTATTAATTAGTCGTTTAACATCAGTTTGAGTAGAATGAGCAAAGTAAATTGGTAATGAATTAAGAACAGATGAACCATAAATTCTGTGAATGTTTTTTGATATGTTAAATCTAATAGACAATTCATCAAGTTCTTCCAGGAATATTGTTATCTTTGGTATCTTATCTTCACGTATTAAATCCTCTACTTTTGATGAAAGTATAGTTGCTAGTTCTTCTGCTAGAAAATGATCATTGGGATTTTCTTTTAGATTATCTCGAGCATTTTGAAAATCTGTCAACATTGTCACACCATTATTTTACGTAATTAGTAGTACCATAACCATCCCACCAATGGTTAATAGTGTTCCTAGAAATATTTTCCAATCCACTTTCTCTTTTAGAAATAATTTTGATAGTGGTGTAGTTACTAAAGGTCCCGAAGCAGCTATTACTGCAGGAATAGAAGTGCTTTCCAATTTTTCTATTGATAATAGATAGAGTACGTTTGCAGCTACTAGACTCATTAATGCTCCAATAGCTATAAGTAGTATAGATAGCCAAGTGGATTTTGACTTCCACTCGAAATTCTTCCTATCCTCTTTCTTTGTGTTTAACATAAAGATAAGAAATGCAATAGGAATTAGCATTGGCATTCTTGCTGCACTTATAGGTATTACATCTACATCTGTCTTACTTAATCCATAAGCAATTAATGTTGTTCCAGATGCCCATGTGATTGTCGTTAAGGCTGCAAGAGTTATACCTAGAATATTTTTATTCGATTGAATTGCAGTAATAAGCCTAGATTTCTTTTTCAGAGAATTATTAGCAGTTATTTCATCTACTTCTGAGGTGATTTCAGAAGGTTTTTGAACAATAATTTCACTTAAATCATTTTCATTTTTTTCGGAAGTTTCAATTGTTTCTGCAATTTTATTTGTACCATTAACCTTTGATAAAGAAATGAAAACAACACCAATGATAACAAAAACTATTCCAAGGATTTTAAACCATTTAAATTCGCCATCTAGAAATATTATTTCTAAAATATAAGTTAGAAGAGGGTAGGTCATAGCAATAGGATATGCCTTAGAAACGCCAATTAATTTTAAGCTTGTTAAATACATAAGATTACCAAAAATTATGCCAAGGATAGCTGCAGAGAGCAATGCTAAGAAGGGATATGTTCCGATTCTAAACATTTCATAGAAATCACCCATTGCAGTAGTTATAATTACAAAAGAAACACTTGAGATGATGATTTGGATTAATAGCATTGTTGATGGTTTCATCTTGTCACTTTGTGATTTGTAAATTACAGTAGCAATACCTGAGAGGACCATATTACCAATTGCTGCAAAGATATAGTAATTCAAATATTAATCACAATTTCAAGGAAAATACTGACTATTTGAACTCTTCTCTTAATATAATATAAAAAAAATATTAACATTGATCAAGAAGAAATTTTGATTAGAACATAGGGTTTTTATTTAGGTTCCTCAACAGAAATAATGAGAATAAACAGGAATAAAAAAGGCAGGTTAACAGACAAAATGTCCAACGAGCTAAAACTAGATGAGGATACAAATTGTATTTATCAGATTCTTAAAAAAGAAAATAATCTTACTTCAAAACAAATTCTAGATATGGCAACAACTGAGGAATTTGAAGCGATTTGTACAGGATGTGTTTCGGGAGATTCATTTCTAAGAGCAGTTAAGAAATTAGAAAAATACGGTTATCTCAAATCATCTTTGGGTAAAGGTGGTTATAGATGGCAATTATTAGTTTAATCACAAAAACCTGAGATGTTTAATTTGACACATGAAAATAAAACCAGTCATTTCAAACATAATAAAAATCAAAATAATCTTGATAAGCTCTACAATGTAGGTGAAAGTAAAGAGCTTATTTGTGTTTATTCTATTTTATGTAAAGAAAATTGTATTCCCACTACTAAACTTGTTGAATTTGCACTTTCAAAGGACTATGTAAACGAATGTATAACTTGTTCATCAGCAGATAGTGTCTATAGGGCACTAAAAAAACTACAAGAAAAGGGTTGGATAATTGGGCATTTAAAGAAAGATGGTTATGTTTGGGAACTACTACTTGATGATTCATA
>JAUVZH010000350.1 GCA_030602675.1 Candidatus Heimdallarchaeota archaeon
ATCTGGTAATACCTTCAAACTTTTCTCATATTCCTTTTCAGAATTTCTTCTGTAATTATTGATCCCTGATGAACTTAGAATATGGGATATAGTTCTACCCAATAGTGGAAATCTCGAGATACCTTTTATCATCCTTAACTGAAATGGATGACTTGATTGTGAATAATCAATAACAAAGTAAGGAATTGAGCTTACTAAACCTAATTTAACAATTCGTTCTGGATAATGCAAAGCGTAATCGAGAGCATAAACTCCTCCAGTAGAAAAACCTAAGATAGAAAACTTATCTAAAGATAATTCTTCTGTAAGCTCATTTACATCAAAAGGCCAATCAGATACTTTCCGTCTCTCTTGATATGTTGATAATCCACATCCTGGTCGATCGATTGAGATTATCTTAGCTCCTAGTTCCTCTATTTCTTCATGAAAACACGAGATATCAAGTCTAGTTCCAGGCCAACCATGAAAGTAAAGAATTGGTTTCCCTTTAGGATCCCCAAGTAAAGAATAACCTAGAATTCGACCATCGCTTAATGTAAATTCAATATCTCGCTCTTTATTTGACATAAGTTGTATTGTTTGATTTTGCTATAAAATTATTTCTTAATTGAATTAAATCTAGATATCTAGCAATTTGTTATTGTTTCAGAAACTACTTAAAAGGTAATATCGCTTAAAAAAAACTATTATATCAATTGTATTAGTTAATATCAAATGATGATTTTTTATTATTCAATCTGATCAAAATATCTAGAGGAATTCCTGAGATAATTATTAGTGAAAAGTATACTGTAGCAAGTATAAAACCAATTGAATATTTTGTTTCAGCATGCAGACTCTTTAAGTAAGCTACAAATGGAATCTGTAAAAGTACACCAGCTAATCCAATAATTCCACAAATGATAACCAGTATGCTAAATACTCCTCTGAAATGCTTGAAATATCTATCACCTCTATTTAAAGAAAAGCCTAAACTTGGAACAAATATAAACGAAGAAACAAGCCCAATTATCAGTAACACCAAAGAAAATATTGGAAAGTTAGTTAAAATACCTGATCCTCCTTCTTGAATCAAAACGCCATTTTCATATAAATTCCAATACCCATAAAAAAATATTTGATATTTATAATCGTCTCCACTAACTGTCCACTCCCTTATAGTAAAAGGTGTAAAGACGATAGTAATGATTCCAACTATTACAATTATGATTACAATGAAATCTGCTAACATATTCTTGTTTAAAGCTCTATTTGTCATTAGTAATCACTCTTACAATAGTGATTTCATTGTTAATTTAGTTTATTACTTACTCCATTTTCTACCTGTTGATAGTTTAGCTATACTCTTCATCAATAAGCTTGACAAAACACAACGAGATACCTATAACATCATTAAGGAATTTTTTATCTATACATTCTATTGTATCTTGTAGAGTATGCCAATTAACAGGTTTCCAAGATTCACCTCTAACACCAATTATAAAAGCAGATTCATAACCAGCTTTGACATAGATATTTGCATCTGATGATCCCATTAGAAGCTTACCCCTAGTACATGGAATTGCATCCCCGTTTTGTTTTTTGTAAATTTCATATGCTTTCTCAAATCGACTAACAACTTCTTGACTATATTTTGCTAAATGCATGTAATCTTCTTCAACAATAACAATTCCTTTGCCAGCCCCAATACATTCATACACACGAGATAAAGAATCTTGAAAGAGCTCAGGATTATTTCTAACAAAATGATAAGCACCTCTTTCACCGATTTCTTCTGATCCAGTTGATACTATTATTAATTCAACATTTTTCAGCCTATTTTTGCTGAAGTATTTGCCAACTGCTGCAGCTACTGCTGTTCCAGATAGGTTATCGTTTGCTCCCATCACAGTTTTCCCATAAATTACTCCTAAGAAGAATATAATATACAAAACCAATAGAACAAAGATGATTGGAATAATGTATAAATCAAACTTTGTTAATTCAAATATAAACCAATTATAGCTCACCAAATGATCAACTGATGATGATTGAAGAATTACTTTAACAATAGAATAAATAAGAACAAAAAATCCATAGACTAATAAATTGCTATATAATATGACTTCAATAAATCGATTGTTAATTTTACCAATATGTAATTCCTTGGCAGAATCTGTGTGACCATCCAAGATAACCCTGCATTTTGTTTCTTCTCTAGGTTTAATTATTCCAAAAACATTAGAAGAAGTCTTTTTCTTATAAAGAAATTTTAGAATCCCCTTTAGAAGCATAAACTCAAAGAAATAAACTAACATACCCACTAAAATTGTAATGGAAGCAAAAATAGAAAATGGATACTTCAAAGGTAGCATTAAAAAAGAAAGTACTCCTAAAGCAAAAACCATTCTAAGTACACCTTGAGGATAGAAATGAGGATGTACTTTGAATTCTTCAATGTTAGTCTCATCACAAAACTTGGACCATTTCTTCTTTATCCATTTGTTTGCTTTATCCTCTGCTTCAGATCCTGAATATCTTGGTCCAAAATCCTCACAAATTGTCTCAATAAAATCATACGTATATTCAACATAGGAATCTAAGTTTTCCAGTAGTATCACCAATTCTTTCCAATAAAAGAGATAAGCTAATCACATTAATAATTATAATTGTTAATTCTCTTGTGTCTAATCATCTTTAATATAATCATCCATTGTAACCTTAGGTTTTTCATTAGCTAAAGATGGAAAAATCTCTTGCCAAGGAACTTCTACAGCCTCAAGATTATTAGCTTTTAAAACATTCATAACCTTGCTACTGAAGCTCTGTGCTACAAGAATCCCTTTAACCTTTATTTTTTCAATTTTTTCGAAATACTCAACATATCTTTTAAGTTGATGTGCATCAGCAGGAGTTGCCCCTCTTTTCTTTACTTCAACAATGATTGGGTTTCCGCTTTTGTCAACTCCCCTTAGATCAAGAAAACCAAAAGGTGTTTCAAATTCCCTGGCTGTTGGTTGAAAGTTTTTATCAATTATTTCTGGATGATTAAATAAATAATCAGATAAATCGCTTTCTGAGCCATAGATGCTTAATGAAGCAGAATCATGAGCATCGTATATAGTTGCTTGATATATTTCATCAAAGAATATTTCTAAGGTTTCTTTTGTTTTAGGACGATATGTTCGAACAACAAGCTTTTCATCTTCAATGAGGAAGTTAATCTTTCCAGCTCCGCTCAGTTGCCAGTTAAAAGGTTTCAACCCCTTAGAACCATGTAAAATCAATGTTTCATCCTTTTTCACAAAGAGCATTCTGTCACCTTTTGGAAGAAAGGATTTAATTCTACCATCAAAAATTGCAGTACAAGAACCAAAGAGGACAATCATTTTTTTGCAAGCTTCTTCTGAAAGTTTGTCAACAAGCTTTTGCTGTTTTTCTGGAAGATTTTTGGTTCTTTTCATTTTATCTGGTCCTCTAGTAGTTATTTAGCTTGTAAGGGGTTATTCTCATTCTTTAAATTAAGATAGGTGTTAGTTTATTTAGATTTTCTAATTATCAGAAAAATTTCGAATGTTAAAAGCTGATAAAGCTAAAGAGCTAGAAAATGTGATATAAAGAATATGAAGAGCTTATTAAAAATGATGAGAAACCTCCTTAACTCATCTATTCTTCTCCCAGATTCTTTTTTAGACCTTTAATAACTCTTTCAATATTTTCTTCTGTTGGATGAAAATACACCCATCCATAAGTTATAGTATTAAGGTAAG
>JAUVZH010000283.1 GCA_030602675.1 Candidatus Heimdallarchaeota archaeon
AGGCGTTTCTGTGATAGTGCTAGTAGAGCGAGAAACCTTTGCATAATATTTACCGTTCCGCTTACGTCTCGGTCTAGTTCTAGCCCACAATCACAATGAATAGTTCGTTCTGAGAGTTTTCGGTTCTCCTTTTTCATACAGTAACAACAGCGTTTACTTGTTCTTCGTTCACTGATCCTTATTACTTTCTTACCTATTTTTTCTGCTTTATAGGTTAAGAATTGAGCGAAGCGACCCATTGACCCGCTGCTTTGCATGTTTCTATGACGGCTTTTATCGTTCTTCTTATCGTTCTTTTTGCTCTCACTCATTGCCTTAACGTTCAAATCACCAATGACAATAGTATTTGCTTTAGTGTTCTCGACGATTTTTTTGCTTGTTTTATGTTGAAAATCTTTTCTCTGATTTGACTGCTTCTTTATCATTTTGTTAAGTTTGTCATTGTACCAATACCAACGATTGGAGTATTTCTTACAGTGATCTCTTATGCTCATCATATCTTCTATTTTTGGTTGCCAATAATTCTCCACTCTTTTGTTCTTAATAGTTATTGTTTTTCCTTCATGACTGTTCACTGCAGCAATGATATTTATGAGTCCAAGATCTATTGTCTGGTAAATCTTATTGTCAAAATATACCGGTTCATCTTGTTCGTATATAATCGATAGGTAGAATTCATTTGTTTTGTGTATCTGGTAGATGGTTACTTGTTTTACATTATCTTCTTCAAATACACGTTTCCCATGCATTTCAAAAGTAAGATCTATTTCTTTAGTTTCTTTTGTTGGATAAAAATGACTCAGAGTTATTTTTGCTCCTTTTATTTTGAAACCACTTTGATTGAAGTGCATTGTAGTAAAATATTTCTTTCCTTTGAATTTTGGAGGTTGGGCATCATTATCTCCATTTTTTCTCAGAACATAAAAGGATCTGTAATTTGCTTCTAACTGTCTAAGTGTTCCTTGTAGAGTTTTAGCATAATTTTGTTTATATCGTGGATATAGTTTTTTCAATTTTGGTAATTGTTTGCATTGTTTGTGAGATGTTGGTTTATTTTCAATATCCTGTTTCTTCCTTGGTAAACCTTTATTTTGCTCCCACCAAGCCTTTCTTTCTTTTAATGCAAAGTTATAAATTAGACGGCAGTTTTCTGATAGTGCCCAGAGGGTTTCTTCTTGTTCCTTTGTTGGAAATATCTTCAATTTTGCGGTTAATTGAAGTGGTTTCTTCTTTGAGATTTCTTTTGTTAGTTTTGCTTGTTTTAATGCTTTTTCCATTTCTTTCTTTGGTAGATCAGCTAAAAGGGTTTTGCAAGCTTTCTTTGCTAGTTGCTGTTCTTTTGAGCGCATTTTACTTCAGCAAAATATATATTTAGCTTAATATATAGCTATTTTCTATAGAGTTCGTTGAAAGTAATAATCATTTACTTAAAAGAATAATTGACTAATTAATCATCCGTACAGTTGTACAAAGGGGTATTTAATTAGTGTGGCACTAACTTAATCCTAGGAGGATATTGTTATATCTGCTACTCATCTCAACTGGTCAACAGATCCATTATTAATTGACACTGAACCTAAAGTGACAAACAAATGGATAACTGCTAATGACCTTTTAGAGACCGGTCAGCAAGAAAAGCTCATCACTTCTAGTAACCAACTCCAACTTTACTCAATAATGATTCGCAAATATGATTTTATAACAGGAGAACGTTTGCTTCAATCCTTTCCATACATCCTTCTAGAACAAGACTGGGTGGAAAAGATGCGTAAGAAGACCTTGTTGTTAGCTGAACGTGCTCATCACTATTTCAAAGATGCACTAGCAGATTATTCTATTCGTTCCTGGCAGAAAAGAATTATCAAATATTTAGAAGAGCAAAAGCGATTGCCTTTCCCACTTCTTAGATTATATTCTGATTGGTTAGAGATTTATCAAGACAAACAATTTCTTTCGTTCCAATCTGCTAGAGGAGAAGGCTTTCAACTACCACTTTACCTTTCTGAAAAATTGGCTTATCTTACAGGAGTGATTATGGGAGATGGACATCTAGCAGAATATTTTGTTAATATTATTGATTCTTCAAAAGAACATATTGAGAATTTAACGCAAATGTTAATGTTACAGTTCAACTCAAAAACTGAATTTTTCAAACATAAAAAAGCCAATGCTTGGAATGTCAATATTCTTTGTAAATGGATCGTACGTTTATTCAATTTTCTATCAGGACAACCAATTAATGAACGAAAGTATCCTTCACTACGAGAACCACTCATTTTTCAGACCAACCCATTATTGAGAAATGCATTCTGGCGAGGTTTAATGGATGCAGATGGTAGCTACAAGTCATCTATTGGATTTGGTTCTGCTTCACAGAAACTTCTAAACGATTTCTCTGCATTTTTAACACAACACAACATTCAACATCGATTCTACACTCAAACTGTTTTGGGTGGAACAACATATAGTCTTAAAATTTCTGGGGAATCCCGCAAACGTTTTACTCAATTAATTAGTTCTGACCATCCCATCAAAAAACAAGAATTGCAAATTCTACTAGATAAAAAGATACATAAATTTACTGAAAACTCAGCTACTTTAAGAAAACGCGGAGTATGGGACGGACAAGTAATTGCTGTGAATCAAGAAAAATTATTTGATGGTTACTTTGATCTTTCAATAATCCCCTATTTAAGCATAGCAAATTTAGGAAACTACATTCGTGCTTTAAGACGAAAGAATGGCTTGACCCAACAATCATTATCTTCAGAATTGTCTATCACTCAAACTTTGCTCTCAAAATATGAACGAAACTCTCATGCAATACCTATTCCAATCTTACTTAAAATGCTTTCAAAATTAGCAGTTCCATTAAAGACTTTTTTTTCCACTCATTCAAAATTAGACTGTCATTCACATCGCTCAAAATGTTGTTTGAATACACAACACAGTGAAGACTTTCTAAAAATACTACATGGAATGCAATTCAAAGAAGAAGGATTAATAATGATACATGGAAAGGAAAATGAAGATTTGGATAATTATCGAAAAAAAATCAGTAATTTCTTTTCACTGCAAATTCATGAAACACGTTTTCATAATACAGTCCTAAATAATTTTGTGAGAGAATTTTTTATCCTTCGTAGTTAATAGTTTTGAATTAAGAAAATAAAAACACAAAAGCTCACGCTTTGGGGCGTGCTCGCATCGACGTTACTCATCACCTACGGTGATTCATCACGCGTCAGAGCGAAAAACTTTTGAGGTTTTTTTTTAAAAAATAGTCGAGAAAATGGGAAAGGCATAATCGTAAAGGGACAATAGGAAACCTTCCTTTCGGAAAAAGAAGGTGGGAGAAGGTATGTTTTCTGATTCGAAAATTGAGCCTTTCCGTTTTCTTGCATTTGTTATTTAGAAACCAATATCTCCTTTTTGTTTTTTTGCATTTTTGGATGTTTTTAAATAAAATCTTCACAACAATATTTGAAAAAGATGAGTTCTATAGTGCAATTACTTGCTGATAAGCATGATACCACCTATGCGTTCAATTTTAGCTTTTTTAACAAAGAATCCATAGTTTCTTTTAGCCAACTATTAGTAAACCATAGCTTAAAAACAGGCAAACTAGAATATCCATCGTTGAAATATTTGAAGGAATTGGCATCAAATTGTTTTTCAAGGCGATCAATTGCTTCCTATGCTAAAACATTAGTTTTATTAGGAATCTTACAGAAGTTACCACGCAAGAAACAACAATCCTATCAACTCAATCTAAATCATCCTCTACTAAGATTACTACTAGCTGTTTATTATCCAAGAAAGTCATTGTTTATTGGTGAGAGTAATCCTAAGCCAACTAATTCAGCACTATTAGAACATTATAAAATGAAACTATCATCTATTTTTTACTCTCTTGATAATTTAGATGACTTTGTTGAATCAACTGCTAACGAACTGAGATATATTATCGCTACTAATCCAGTGGAACAATCTGTTGAGGTATTAAAAGAAAAAATACACTGGAAAATAATGCTTCAAAATTCAAGTGATTTATTGCTAGAAATTAAGAAAGAAGTCGACTTACTCACAAATAGGGAAGGGGAACGATATAACTAATATTAGTCAACTTCCTAGTTCTTTTGTAACTATCTTACGGGATTATCCGTTTCCAAAAGGTTTCAGGAAAAAGGATATTCAGCTAGCTGTTCATGGTGAAAGGGATTTAATCGTTATCACACCTGAATTATCGGAACAACTACAAATCGCTGCAATTTTGGCGCTACTGAACTCCCGAAAAGCAAATACATCTACAATGATCATTGTTAGATCCACACATGAAGCAAGATTAATTTATCAGTATCTAAATCCATCAGAGATTGAATCGAAAGAATTAGAGAATTCAGTCTTTAATTATGACCAAAGATTAACGAATTACAGAATTCGAGTTGCATCTACTTTTTCTTCGTTTAAAGGGAATTGCTACCCTTCCAGTAGTAACTGTATTATCATCTCAAGTTACAATCACCTACT